>JBCBJG010000039.1:0-17076 GCA_038523655.1 Pseudomonadota bacterium
GGGGCGTCAGGGGCAGATCAGTTCGAATTCATCGTCTTCACCGAGGTGACCAACCCGCAGATGGCGGTCGTCAAGTCGTCGACGGTCAACGTCGGCAGCAACGGTCGCGTCGATGCGGGCGACACGATTACGTACACCTACACGGTGCGGAACACGGGGAACGTAACGCTCTTCGATGTGGCCGTCGCGGAGAACAGCGGCACCTTCACCGGCACCTTCAGCCAGCTCACGACCCCGACGCGGACGGCAGGCGGTGCCAATATCGACGGGGATGGTGATGCGTTCGACCTCGCGGTCGGCTCCGGGACGATGACGTTCCAGTCGACGTACACGATCCAGCAGGCGGACATCGACGCCGGTCCGCTCACCAACCAGGCGACGGCAAGCGCAACGGTCGAGACGCAATCCGGTGGTGCGACGATCAACGACAACTCTGACGAAAGCGGTTTCGGCGCGGGGGATAATGACCCGACGGTGACGCCGCTTCCGCCGGTTCCGCTGCTGACGATTACCAAGCTTGCCGACGACGATACCGAGCGCGGTGCGGGGGAAGAAATTACCTACACCTATCGGGTCCAGAACTCCGGCAACGTCACGATCAGCAATGTGCAGATCAGTGATGCGCACAACGGCTCCGACCCTCCGCCGACACCGCAGAACGAAACACTCGTTACCGATAATGCGCCCGCCAACGACTCGACCGACGCAGCGGCAAACGGCGTCTGGGACAGTCTCGCGCCCGGCGACGCCGTCAGATTCACGGGGACATACGACGTCACGCAGATCGACGTCGATCTCCGTCAGTAATTCGCGTTCGCAGTTGCGTACCTTTTGCAACCCAGGGGACGAAAAATGAGACAGGTTCGACAAGCCCTGTCCAAGTTGCTGCTGACATGCGGGATCGCCGTCGGTGGGATTTTGGCAGGCACGATGGGCGCCCACGCGCAAATCGTGAACACCGCGACGGTCACGGGTTCGCCCGCGGCCGGTACGCTTCCAACCACCACGGCGACGGAAAGCGTCACCGTGGTTGCAGCGAATCCATCGGTCGAGACAACGAAGACGGTCGTTGTCGCGCCGGGCGGGTCCAACCCGCCGGTGGCTGGTGACACGCTCAACTACACGATTACGATCCAGAACACGGGCAACGTCACGCTCGTGAACGTCGGGGTCGCGAGCGACACACTTGAGCGGCTCGACACGGGCAACACCGCGCTGACGCTCGGTGCGATCACCTTCGTCAGCAACTCCGGATCATCGCCGCAGGGTCAGCTCGCACCGCTGGAAACTGCGACGTTCACCGCGAGTTACACGCTGGTGCAGGCGGACATCGATGCCGGGGGCGTGCAGAACCAGGCGACCGGTACGGGTGAAGGCCCGGCGGGCGGTTCGCTCGGTGGTGGCACCGTGGTCACGGACGATTCCGACGACGGCATCGATACCGACGGTAACACGGCCGACGATCCAACCCAGACGATCATCCCGAACAATGCGCTCATCGCGCTCGTGAAAACCGGGTCAATCACGGACGTCAACACGAACGGCCGTACGGATGCGAACGACACGATCACGTACACCTACACGGTGACCAACACCGGTAACGTGACGCTGTTCGATATCGCGGTGGCCGAACTCGATACCGCGCCCAACGACCAGTTCACGGGTAACGGTACGACGCCGACGCCGGCCTACGACGCCGGTGGCACTAACGAGGGTGGCAACGCGACCCTGCTCGACCTGTTGCCGGGTGCGTCCATGACGTTCGAGGCGACGTATACGCTCGTCCAGGCCGACATCGACCAAGGTGGCGTCGCAAACCAGGCGCGGGCGACCGGTAACGATCCGGCAGGCACGCCGGTAACCGACGACTCGGACGAGAGCTCGACGGCCGCCGGTCAGGATGATCCGACGAACACGCCGATCACGCGTTCGCCGCTCATCGCGCTTGTGAAGACGGGTACGGTCAACGACGCCGCTGCCCCGACCGGGCTGAGCGCCAACGACACCATCACGTACACGTACACGGTGACCAACACCGGTAACACGACGCTGTTCGATATCGGGGTGACCGAGCTCGATACGGCGCCGACCGACGAGTTCACCG
Organism: Pseudomonadota bacterium; assembly: GCA_038523655.1. Lineage (GTDB taxonomy): Bacteria > Pseudomonadota > Alphaproteobacteria > Rhizobiales > CALHAX01 > CALHAX01. The sequence continues at coordinate 2,105 of JBCBJG010000039.1, forward strand.
GTAACGGCACGGCGCCAACGCCGACGTTCAACGCCGGTGGTACGGACGAGGACGGTCAAGGGGATGCGGCAGACCTGGTGCCAGGTGCATCGCTGACCTTCCAGGCGACCTACACGATCGTGCAGGCCGACATCGACCAAGGCAGCGTTGCCAACCAGGCACGTGCCAACGGTACCGACCCGCAGAACAACAGCGTCACCGACGACTCGGATGAGAGCTCGACGGCTGCCGGTGATGACGATCCGACTGTGACGCCGCTGACCGCGACGCCGCTCATCGGTCTTGTCAAGTCTGCGACCCAGAACCCGGGTGCGGATGGTATCCTGCAGGCGGGTGAGACGATCACGTACACCTACACGGTGACGAACGAGGGCAACACGACCCTGTTCGACGTGACCGTCGCGGAGAACGCCGGAACGTTCACCGGTACGTTCGCCAACCTGACCACGCCGACGCGTACCGCCGGTGGTGGCGATATCGACGGCGAGGCCGATGCGTTCGACCTGGCAGTTGGCAACGGGACGATCACGTTCGAGGCGACCTACACGGTCACTCAGGCGGACATCCTGAACGGCTCGGTGACCAACCAGGCAGTGGCAACGGGTACGCCGCCGTCCGGACCGGCTGTGACGGACAACTCGGACGAGTCCACTCCGGGTGCCGGCGACAACGATCCGACGGTGTCGACGATCACACCTCAGCCGCGTGTCACGCTCGCGAAGGTCGCGGATAACGACACCAACCGAGCTGCGGGTGACGAGATCGTCTACACGTACACGATCGAAAACACCGGTAATGTGCCGATCAACAGCGTGAGCGTGAACGACACGCACAACGCGCAGAACCCGGTCGGCAGCCCGGAAAACGAAACCCTCGACAACGACGGGGGTGTGGCGACCGGCGACAGCACGGATGCCACGGCAAACAACGGCACGTGGGATGTGCTGGCTCCGGGCGACCGGATCACCATCCAGCGCCGCTACACGGTCACCCAGAGTGACGTCGATCTCCTGCAGTAATCGACGCTGACCGACGGACCGAACCGATGAAGACCTGGATCACACCCGATCATGCGAGCGAGGGAGAGAAATCTCCCTCGCAGAAGATGACCGCGGGTGATCTGTCCCTGGGTGGTGACATCGGTTCAGGTGCCGACACCATGCGTTCCCGGCGGCGGCAGTATCCCGCCGCCGGGATTTCTTCCCTTCTCCCGTTTGTCTCTTTTTTTTCTCCCGGCGCCCCTCACGATCGGGCGGCTCGGGAACTTTTGCCGCGGCGCTCTCCCATGACCTCACGCATCATCAGGTCACTCTTCACCGGCATGCTGGCCGGTGGGTCCATGGTTGCCGCGAGCACCGCTCTCAACGCACAGCTCGTCAACGATGCGACGGTGCTTGGCTCGCCGGTGCTCGGGCAGTTCACGAGCCCGACGGCGCAGGAATCCGTCACGATGCAGCAGGGTCTGCCGCGGATTTCCGTGGTGAAGACCTCCGTGCTGAACGACGGTGGTGACGGTGCCGACGTCAATGACACGATCACGTACACCTACACGGTCCGCAACGAGGGTAATGTCACGCTGTTCGACGTGACGCTGGCCGAGGTCACGAGCGGGCCGAATGCATTTACCGGCGCCGGTACCGTGCCGACACCGGCGCGCCAGTCTGGCGGGACCACGATCAATGGCACCGGCTCGAACAACGATCTCGCTGTCGGCGGTGCGCCGCTCATCTACACGGCGACGTACACGCTCGAGCAAGCTGACATCGATGCTGGGCAGGTCGACAACCAGGCGCTGGCATCCGCTTCGACAGCCCAGAACCAGCCGGTCACGGACCTTTCCGACGAGAGCGCCACGGCGCCTGGCGACGACGATCCGACATCGACGACTATCCCGCGTGATCCACGCATCGCGGTGGTCAAGACGGCGACCGTCAACGAGGGCGGCAACGGTCTGAATGCGGGCGACACGATCACGTACACCTACACGGTGACAAACGAGGGAAATGTCTCTCTTTTCGATGTCACGCTTGCAGAGGTGACGAGCGGTCCGAATGCATTCACCGGCACAGGTACGGTGCCGACACCGACCCGCCAGTCCGGCGGCGCAACGTTGAATGCGACGGGCACGAACAACGATCTCGCCGTTGGCGGTGCCGCTCTGGTGTTTACCGCGAGCTATCAGATCCAGCAGGCGGATATCGACAACGGCGGCGTGTCGAACCAGGCGCTTGCCTCGTCAAGCGATCCGTCCGGTCAGCCCGTCACCGATACGTCGGATGAGAGCGGCACAGGGCCGGGCGATAACGACCCGACATCGACGCCGCTGATCGCCGCCCCGCAGATTGCGCTCGTGAAGACGGCTGTGATCAACGATGGTGGCGACGGACGCGTCGATGCGAACGACACGATTACCTACCGATATACGGTCTCGAACACCGGCAACACGACGCTGTTCGATGTCTCCGTCGCGGAGATCACGAGTGGTCCCAACGCGTTCACAGGGGCAAATGCCGCGCCGACGCCCGTGCGTGTTTCAGGCGGCGCGGACCTTAATGGCTCGGGCGGGCTGAACGATCTCGCGGTCGGCGGTGGAACCATCGTCTTTGAAGCATCGTACGCGATCGCGCAGGCAGACATCGACGCGCAAGGTGTGACCAACCAGGCGCAAGCCAGCGCGACCGATCCCGGTGCGCAGCCGGTCACTGACCTGTCGGATGATAATTCTCCGCTCGTCGGGGCCAACGATCCAACGTCGACGCCGATCACGCAGCAGCCGGCGATTGGCCTCGTCAAGTCGGCGAGCGTCGATGACGGCGGCGATGGCCTCGGCGCGAACGACACGATCACCTACACGTATACGGTCTCGAACCTCGGCAACACGACGCTGTTCGATGTCTCGCTCGCTGAAATAACCTCCGGTGTAAACGCGTTCACCGGCAACAACGCAGCGCCGACCCCCACGCAGAGCGGTGGAGGTGTCGACCTCAATGGTTCGGGCGGTGCCAATGATCTCGCGGTGGGTGTCGGGACGATCACGTTCACCGCGACGTATCCGATTGCGCAGTCCGACATCGATCAGGGCGGCGTGGCGAACCAGGCGCAAGTGTCTGCGAACGATCCGCAGGGTCAGCCGACGACAGACCTCTCGGATGAGACCACGCCGGGGGTCGGCGACAATGATCCGACGTCAACGCCGCTCGTCGGCACGCCGGTTGTTGCGGTGGTGAAGACCGGTGTGTTGAACGATGGCGGCGATGGCCAGATCGATGTCAACGACACGATCACCTACACGTACGAAGTCTCGAACACGGGAAACACTACGCTGTTCGACGTCGACGTCACAGAGCTGGCGGCGAGCTTCACTGGGTCCGGCACGCTGCCGACGCCGACATATTTCTCCGGCGGTGCGGATCTCGATGGTGAAGGAGATGCGGTAGACCTTGCTGTCGGCAACGCGACGATCACCTTCACGGCGCAATACAGCCTGACGCAGCAGGACATCGATGCCGGCACCTTGACGAACCAAGTGCAGGCCACGGCGACGCCGCAGGTCGGCGGCCCGGTGAGTGATCTCTCGGACGACAACAGCACGGCGGCCGGGCAAGACGATCCGACGAGCGTGACGTTGCCGGCGCAGCCACGGGTTGCGCTCGTTAAAACCTCCATACTGAACGACGGTGGTGACGGCGCCGACGTGGGTGACACGATCACTTACACCTACACCGTGCACAACGAGGGCAACGTCACGCTATTCGACGTTGCTGTCACCGAGAGCGCGGTGACGTTTGGTGGGTCGGGTACGGTGCCGACGCCCGTCTACGCGTCCGGCGGAGGAAATCTCGACGGTGACGGTGATGCAGCAGACCTCGCGGTCGGCACCGGCACGATCACGTTCACCGCGACCTACACGATCACGCAGTCCGACATCGACAATGGCGGTGTGCTGAACCAGGCAACGGCGAACGCGAACCCGCCGACGGGCCCGCCGGTCAGTGACCTGTCGGATGATAACAGCACGGGGGTCGGTGCGGACGATCCGACGAACACAACGATCACGCGGACCCCGGCAATCGGCCTCGTCAAAACCTCGAACGTTGATCTCGGTGCCGATGGACGGCTGGGTGCCGGCGACACGATCACCTACACGTATACGATCTCCAATCTCGGCAACACGACGCTGCTCGATGTGGTGCTGAGCGAGATCGGTGCGTCGTTCACGGGTAACGCTGCCGTGCCGACGCCGACATATGTGTCAGGTGGCGTCAATGTTGGTGGCAACGCGGGCATCCTCGACTTGCGCGTTGGTCCAACACCGATCGTCTACACGGCGAGCTACACGATCCAGCAGGCCGATATCGATCAGGGCGGCGTGAACAATCAGGCGTCGGTCACGTCAAACGATCCGACCGGCGCGCCGATCACCGATCTTTCGGATGATGCGACACCGGGCGTGGGCGCGGATGATCCGACCGAGACCGAGCTGGTCGGCACGCCGGAAATTGACGTCGAGAAAGAGCTGACGACGGTCACCAAGCAGTTCCCGTTCGTCTACGCGCTCACCTACACGGTCACTGTCGAGAACATCGGCAACGTCACGCAGAACAACGTGCGGGTGACGGATGATCTCGCGGCGGCGTTGTCGCCCGGGACGATCGTCGGGACGCCGGCGACGAACTTCTCCGGCTTTACCGGCGGCTCGCTCAATGCCTCCTTCGATGGCGCGACGGACCAGGAACTTCTGAGCGGTGCCACGACGCTGTCGCCGGGAGATACGGGCACGATCGTCATCGATGTGACGGTGAATTTCGCCAACGGATATCCTGCGGTCGGCCAGGGGAACACGGCGTTCGCGCGCTCGGACCAGACGCCGACGCCGGTCGAATCGGATGCGCCTTCGGTCACACCGCTCGACCCGACGGACACAAATCCGACGCCTGAGCCGAACCAGGATGCGGACAACGACGGTTCGCCCGATACGGACGAGTCCGGTACGACTGACCGTGACGGCGACGGCATCGCCGATGCGCAGGATTATGATCCCACCGGCTACTTCTACTGTGAGGAAAACGGGCGCATTCTGACGGGTGGCGTGATCACGGTGACCGGGCCGCTCGGTGCACAGTCCGGCGTTGGCAGCTCGAACAACATTTCGATCGTTCGGGACGGTGCCGACGGATCGTACCAGTTCTTCGTTACCGCGCCCGGCACCTACACGCTGAGCTTCACACTGCCGCCGACGGGGCTTGCGAGCACCAACCGGCCGTCGTCGGGCACGCTCGATCTCTCGACGCGTTTGCCGACCGATCCGGTCGTGCTTGGAGGGGGTGAGGTCGGCTCCAGCGGTACGCTCAACGATTTCACGGCGCCGGGGAACCCGTTCTTCACGGTCTTCGAGATCGAGGCGGGTGACCCGACAATCTTCAACAATAATATCCCGTTGCGCTTCTGCGGCCCGATCGGGGTGACGGCGGCGAAGCAGGTGACGGCCGGGCCGGACACGCAGGCAACGGGCGACAGCCGCATCACCTATCGTGTGTCGACGACCAACACGGGCACCGTGCCGGTCAACAACGTGACGCTGACGGACGACCTGAACGCCACGTTCGGCGCAGGCAATCATACCGTGCTCGGCGTCTCGCTGGTCAGTGCGCCCGCAGGCTCCGGCATCACGCCGAACGGCCTGTTCGACGGCGCAGGCCAGACGAGCGTGATCGCACCCGGCGGCGCGCTGCTGCCGGGCGAGGCGGCGGTGTTCGAGTTCACCGTCGACGTGACGCCGAGGCTCAGCACCGGCACGTTCCCGAACACGGTGGTGGCCGGCGGTGCGTCACCGCTCGATGGCAGCCCGATCCCGACCGACGATGCGATTGCAAGCGTGGAACTTAATTCGCCGAACTCGAACGGTGGACTGGTCGTCAGCAAGGTCGCGGCGAAACGGACGGCGCGGATCGGCGATGTGATCCCCTACACGATCACGGCGACCAACCCGGACGTCTTCCCGCGCGTGCAGGTCAACATTGTCGATTTTCTCCCTGTCGGGTTCGTTTATCGCCCGGGTTCGGCGCGCGTGGACGGCGTCGCTGTCGAACCGGCACAGTCCGGCCGGCGACTGATTTTCGTGAACCAGACTTTCGCGCCGGGTGCCACGATCAAGGTCACCTTCAACCTCGGCGTGGGTGCCGGGGCGACCGGCGAGCGGTTCGTGAACCTCGCCTGGGTCGAAGATCCGGTCTCTACGCGCCGCATTTCGAACATCGGCAAGGCGGTCGTTACCCGCGAAATCGAGCATGTCTTCGATTGTGGGGAGATTATCGGCAAGGTTTACGACGACCTCGATCGCAACGGATATCAGGATGATGGCGAGCCGGGTCTGCCGGGCGTGCGGGTCGCGTCGGTGAAGGGTCTGCTGATCACGACTGACAAGTACGGTCGCTTCCATGTCCCGTGTGCGGCCATCCCGGATGCGCGGATCGGTTCGAACTTCATCCTCAAGGTCGACACGCGCACGCTGCCGAGCGGGTATCGCGTCACCTCGGAGAACCCACGGGTCGTGCGTCTGACGCGCGGCAAGATTACCAAGCTGAACTTCGGTGCATCGATTTCGCGGATCGTGCGGGTCGACCTCAACACCAAGGCGTTCCGTCACGACAGTGTGGAGCCCGCAGATGCGCTGATGCGCGGTGTGCGCCGCTTGGTCTCGACGCTGAACACGGGTGAGCCGTCAGTGCTGCGCCTGACCTACCACACGCGGACCTACGATCGCCGGCTGGCACTCGAGCGTCTGCGGCACATGAAAAAGGTCATCGCCGAACACTGGCGACGGACTGCGGGCGACCTACCGCTCACTATCGAAACCAAGATCGTCGGAGGGCGCTGATATGCGAGCGACGCGACATCACACGCGATTTTCGGCAACGCCTCGGACGGTTGCAAAGCCTGGAGGAAAATTCCGCCCGGCCGCGATACCCGCGCAGCTGGTGATTGCGAGCTTGCTCGGAAGTGCCACGCTGATCGGCCTTCCCAGCTCTGTGCTGGCAGATGAAACCCGATACATCGGGGGGCTGCGGGGCGGTGTGATGGAGATCCCTGCAGGGCGGAACACAGAGGAAGACTTGACCGGGCAGAATGATCCGGGGGCTGCAGGGTTCTCGATTTCGGTCGACGGGGAGCGGGTTGCCGGGGCGCGGCCGCCGAAGCATGCCGGCAAGCGGCCGACGATTGCCGCCGACATTCAGGATGCGAATGCCCAACGACAGGCGGATGTCGATCTTACGCAGGTCGATCTGCAGGTGAAGTTCGACGGGTTGGGGGTAAAACCGCGGCTGAATGTGGCGACGATCGATCTGCGGCACAGTTTCGGCGGCGGAGAAGAAATCACCTTTGTCGCGACGACGAACTATCCCGGGTGGATCGAGCGGGCTGAAGTTGTCATCCGGGAGGTTGGCTTCACGGCTCCGAAAGGCCCGATCGCGCGGATCGAGGTCGTGCGTGGGCGCGCGACCTGGCAGATGCCGGTCGATGGCAGCGGCCGTTACACCTACACGCTGCGGGTCTACGATCATCTCGGCCGGTATGACGAAACCCACGAACTCGGCCTCTCGCGGAGCTCGCGGGAACTGCCGACGCATCGCACGGCCCCGGGCGAGGTGTCCGTGTCGCCGGGTGATGGTGAGGATCGAACCGCGCGGAGAAATATTCCGGTATTTGGTGGTGCGGTTACGGTGTTCGGGCGGCATGTGCCGCTCAATGCCCGCGCATTTGCGCTCGGCCAGCCCATACCCGTTGATCCGGACGGCTCGTTCGTCACGCAGCAGATCCTGCCACCCGGCCAGCACGCGATCGACGTGAAGGTGGTCGACCCGTTCGAGAATGATGTCGCGATTACGCGGGACATTCACATCCCCGATAACGAATGGTTCTACGTCGGGCTCGCCGACCTCACGGTTGGTCGGCGGCTTGGTGATCGGGCCTTGCGCGAGACGGAGCCGGGCGAGTTCGAGAAGATCTACGCGAAGGGTCGCCTGGCGTTCTACCTCAAGGGCAAGATCCAGGGGCGGTATCTGCTGACCGCGGCCGCTGATACGCAAGAAGACGACATCGAGAATATTTTTCGCGGCCTCGACTCGAAGGACCCACGGCAACTTCTCCGCCGGATCGACCCGGACAAATATTATCCGGTCTATGGTGACGACAGCGAAATCCTGGAGGACGCGCCGACGAACGGTAAGTTCTACGTGCGGCTCGAGCGCGGTGACAGCCACGTGCTGTGGGGCAACTTCAAGACCCGGATCGACGGCACGGAGTTCGCACGCAGCGAGCGGGGTCTCTATGGGGCGCACGCGAAGTATCGCTCGGAAGAGACGACGTCCTATGGCGAGCGCAAATATGAAGCGGAAGCCTACGCCTCTCAGCCGGGGACCCTGCCGCAGCGCGATGTCATGCGTGGGACGGGCGGGTCGTCCTATTTTCTCTCCCGGCAGGATCTGACGCAGGGCTCCGAGACGGTGACGATCGAAGTCCGCGATCCGGTTACGGGCATCGTCCGGTCGCGCCAGGCGCTGCGCTACGGCGAAGATTATCAAATCGACTACATCCAGGGCGTGATCATTCTGGAGCAGCCCTTGTTCTCGACAGTGCGCTACGGGCCCATCGTGCAGAACAACCCGCTGGGTGACGATCAGCAGAGCCTCGTCGTGCAGTATGAGTACACGCCGGCGCTTGGGGAAACGGATGGATATTCCTACGGTGGGCGCGGTCAAGCCTGGGTGCTCGATCAGCTTCGCGTGGGTGTCACGGGCATCAAGGAAGAGGCCGGACCGGTCGACCAGCAGCTCGCGTCGGTCGATCTGCGGCTACAGATCGCCGACAACTCGTACCTGCACGGGGAAATCGCGCAGAGCGAGGGGCCGGGCTTCGGTCGCTCCACGTCGTCGAACGGTGGCTTGACGATCACGGAGACGGCATCGGCCGGGCAGCAGCGCAAAACGGCGCATGCCGGGCGGGTCGAGCTGAAGGTCGATCTCGCAGATATCTCGTCGCTGAGGGGATCGGTCGGCGGGTACTTCGATCGTCGGGAGGGCGGTTTTTCCTCCATCGATTACGACAACACGGTCACGCAGAGAACCGCCGCTGCGCACGCGACGATCGAGGTCACGGATACCTATCGCTACCTGTTCTACTACGAGGATTTCGAGAACAAGGATGGTGTGTCCCGCCGCCAGGGCGACGCCGAGATCGAGTTCGAATTCATCCCCGGCTGGACGATCGGAATGGCGTACAAGCATACGCACGCCATCAACGACACGCAGATCGAGGGCGAGGGGACACGGCACGATCTCGGGCTGCGCCTGACCTACAAGGATGAGGACGATCTGAAGGCTTACGGCTTCATGCACGCGAGCGTGGCCGCAGACGAGACGATCTCGAAGAATAACCGCGCCGGGCTCGGCGCCGAAGTCCGGGTGACGGAGAAAATTTGGTTGCAGGGTGAGGTGTCGAACGGGACGACCGGATGGGGTGGTCTCGCGGGTATCAAGTACGACCAGACGCCGGATGATCACTACTACATGTCGTACCGGCTCGACCCGGAACGTTCGCTCACGAATTCGTCGACGTTGTTCGGTACGGACATGGGCACGATCGTGATGGGGTCTCGCACCCGCTACACGGACGAACTCTCGGGCTACGCGGAAAACAGCTACGACATCTTCGGTTTGCGGCGTTCGCTCGCAACGACCTACGGCGTCGTCTACACCCCGTCGGCGCTCTGGACGCTCCGCGGCGGGATCGAGCACGGCGATGTGAAGGATGCGAACAACGATGATATCCGCCGAACCGCCGTTTCGTCGTCCGTCGGTTACAACGAGGAGAAGCGGGTTGCCTGGAAGCTGAAAGGCGAAATGCGGTTCGAGAACTCGCAGAACCCTGCGCAGGACCGCGATACTTTCCTGGTCAGCAGTCAGATCAACGTTCGGCGCAATGCGAACTGGCGGGTTCTGGCCAATATCGATGCGGCGTTCTCGAACTCGAACCAGGCCGATGTGCTCGATGGAGATTATGTCGAGGCGTCGTTGGGTGCTGCCTACCGTCCGATCGACAACGATCGGTGGAACGTGCTGTTCAAGTACACGTATCTTTATGATCTGCCGGGGATCGACCAGGTCACCGTTTCCGGAAGCACCGAGGGACCGGCGCAGCGCAGCCATATCGTCTCCGCCGACGTGTCCTACCAGATGAACAACTACGTCACGCTCGGCGGGAAGTACGGCGCGCGGATCGGTGAGGTGTCGGTCAGTCGGGAGAGTGATGACTTCGTCAGGTCGTCAGCACATCTCGGTGTCCTGCGCGCAGACCTTCACGTCGTGCACAATTGGGATCTGCTGCTCGAGGGCCGGGTTCTGCATACGCCGGAAATCGAAACGACGCAGACCGGCTTCCTCGCCGCCGTCTATCGCCATCTCGGCGCGAACATGAAGGTAGGTATTGGCTACAACTTCGGCACGTTTTCGGATGATCTGTCGGATCTGACGTTTGACGATGAAGGCGTGTTCCTGAACATCGTCGGGAAGCTTTGACGCTGCGGCAACCGGATGGTGAGGGTCGGTCGCGTAACGGATTATCCCTCCGCGTAAGCCGGGCGGCGAATGTCGGTGACCGGCGATCCGTCCGCGGCGATCCGGGTTATTGCTTCGGCGAGCGGCTCGCTGGCGGTCTCCATGTGGAAGACGTTGGCGTGGAGCAGGGTGTCGGGATCGGTGAGGATGCCGACGTGGCCTTTCCAGAAAACGAGATCGCCACGCTGCCGGTCGCTGCTGCGCGCATCCCGTCCGATCGAGCGACCGAGCTCGGCCTGCTGCATGTCGCTGTCACGCGGGCACTCGAGCCCCGCTGCATGGAGCGCGGCCTGGACGAGACCAGAGCAGTCGATCCCGAGCGCGGTGCTGCCGCCCCAGAGATAAGGCGTGCCGGTGAAGCGCTCGGCAAGCGCAACGGGATCGAGAACGACATCCGCTAACGGGCGGGTGGTGCGTTCGTGCAGGAAGCCACCGTCGGCCCGCTCCAGGTAGGCGCCGGTCGTCCGCGATACGATCAGTTCTTCGCCCAGCAGCATGCAGGCACGGACAGGTGACTTGAAATCCGGCTGCTCGAAGACGAATGCGCGGGGAGATAAAATTCGATGCGTCGCAAATGTGATGGCCGGGGCGAGCGCTCTCTGGTCAATGTATCCGACGTAGCGGTCGCGCGCGATCTGGACCCAGGCCCAGCCGTTTTTCTGCTCGTAGATATCCACTTGCGCGCCGGCGAGAACCTCGGTCGCTCGCTCCGTGTTTGCATCCGGAGCGCTGAACATGGGTGTCGTTCGCGCAACCTGCGCGGTCTGCGGATCGATGAAGTGGGTCGCCTCGACCTGACCACGCAGACGCGCATCGGCAAGGTCACGCCGCCATGCATGGCGGCGTGGGTCTGGCGACAGCGAGGCCGACGTCGATGCCGCGTCGGCACTCATCGTGACGCCCCTCGGCCGTATCGCTCGCTGAGGTAGGCATGGATTGCACGGGCACACTGCGCCTCGCCGCCGGCCGGCCGGCCGGGTTTGGCTGATGGCGTCCAGCCATACATATCGAGATGCGCGTAGGTCGCGGCGTGCTTCACGAAGCGACGGAGGAAAAGCGCGGCTGTGATCGAGCCCGCGAACGGCCCAGTGGAGATGTGGCACACGTCGGCGACCGGACTTTTCAAGGTTCCCTCGTATCCGTCCCAGAACGGCATTCTCCAGAATGGATCGTGAACGTCGTGCGCAGATTTTTCCATTGCAGCGGCGACATCGTCCGAGGTCGCGTAGAAGGCTGGCAAGTCCGGGCCGAGTGCCACGCGGGCTGAGCCGGTTAATGTCGCGAGGCTGATGACCAGATCGGGCTCATCACCATCCGCCAAGCTCAAAGCATCGGCGAGTACGAGGCGGCCTTCGGCGTCGGTGTTGCCGATCTCGACGGTAATGCCCGCGTGGCTCGGCAACACATCCCCCGGGCGGAACGCGTTACCGGCGACGGCGTTCTCGACGGCCGGGATCAGCACGCGCAAGCGAACCGGCAATCCGGTTTCCATGATCAGCCGGGCGGTCGCGAGGGTTGCGGCGGCGCCACCCATGTCCTTCTTCATCAGCATCATGCTGTTGCCGGGCTTGATATTAAGTCCCCCGGTATCAAACACGACGCCTTTGCCGACGAGCGTCACCTTGGGGTGGTCCGGTTCGCCCCAGGAGAAATCGATCAGCCGGGGCGGCCGAGTGCTTGCGCGACCCACGGCGTGGATCAAGGGAAAGTTCTTGTCGAGCAAGGCGTCGCCGATCGTCACCTCGCACGATGCATCGAACGTATCGGCGAGTGCGCGGGCTGCCTGCTCGAGTTCCTCGGGTCCCAGATCGTTCGCCGGCGTGTTGATCAAATCGCGACCGAGGAAGATCGACTGCGCGAGCGCTTCCGCCGTTGGCCGGTCGGCCAGCTTGTCGAGGCGCAGGCGGGCGGATTTGCCCGGTGCCTCGTTCCGGTAGGCGTCGAACCGGTAGGACGAGAGTGCCCAGGCAGTGGCTGCGAGCGTCGGTTCGGTCAGTTCGGCGTCGATGTGGTAGTCGCCGTCCGGTAGTCGGTTCGCCAGCGCGCAGACTGCAAACAGGTCGCCGCCGCTCAGGGTTTCGAGCGCGTTTTTCTCTGCTTTCCCGATGCCTGCCACGACGCGGGCAACGTCGCCTTTTTCATCCGGAAGCAGTGCGATCTCACCGCGGGCGAAGCCAAACTCCGACGATTTGAGAAAGGTCCGCTCCGCGCTAGTCAGCGCTGAAAGCTCGCTCCGTTCGGCGCCAACGCGGGCAAACGTGATGGGGATGGTGCGCTTGCGGGACGACGCGGGAAGGAAGGCGTCGAGCGCGCGGGTCGATCGTTGAAAGAGGTCGCTCACGTTGATACCGCTGCAGAGGAAGATCGCGTGGGCATACTCCCCGCGGTCGAGCGGCGCAAATGCATGGTTCGGGTGCGCCGGGCCGATGGGCGCGCACCGGTTCGCGAGCGGTCAGAGGAGGGACGGGCGGCGATGGCCTACGAGCTGGTGATCGGCAACTTCAACACGTCGTCGTGGAGCCTGCGGAGCTGGGTTCTAATGCACCAATTCGGGTTCGCATTTGACGAGGTGTTCGTTCGCCTGACGGACGCGCAAAATCGCTACGTGGAAGGGCGCGCGGCGGAGGTCGGGCGGCATTCGCCGTCCGGCACCGTTCCCGTGCTGCGTATTGACGGAGCGCCGGTGTGGGACACGCTCGCGATCGCCGAAACCCTCGCGGAACGTCACGCGGACCTCGACATGTGGCCCAGCGTGCCGCAAGCGCGTGCGCACGCGCGGGCCGTGAGCGCGGAAATGCATGCCGGCTTTACGCCGCTGCGGGCCGAGCATCCGATGGATATCTCGCATTATCGGCCGGTTAACGCGGTGTCTGATGCCGTTGCGTCGAATATCCGGCGGATCGTTGCGCTGTGGGGCGAATGCCGGTCTCGGTTCGCGGGCGATGGAGAATTTCTGTTCGGTGCGTTTTCCATCGCGGACAGCATGTACGCCCCGGTGGTCAGCCGGTTCGCGACGTACGGGATCGATCCACGTGCATATGGTGGGGATGAAAAGACACTTGCCTATATGCAGGCGGTCTGGGCAGTCCCGGCGATGGTGGCATTTCGGGAGCGGGCAGTGGCCGAGATCGGTGCCCAACGGGCCGATGCGTTTCCGGATTGGATTGCCTGACAACCCTTACATGGAAGCGCGGCACGATGCAGGCTGCGGAGCTTAATCCTTCATTACCGTCTGTCCCATAATCATACATCCAGCGTGATTCGCCCCTGTATCGGGCGATGAAAGGATGTTGGATTATGAAGCGTTGTACGCAGTCGGGCGGCCTGATGCGGTCTGCCCACGGCCTGCGCGGTGTGTTCGCCGTGTCCGTTGTCGCTCTTTCGCTCGGCGGTTGTGCCGGTACCGGTGACAAGTCGCTTGCCGGGCTGAGCGCCCCTAAACCGGTGGGCAGTGTGGCGTCTGCGACGCCCAAACCATTCGTGCCCATAGACAAGAATGCTGCGCCGGTCGATCGCGCGATCCAGTACTGGTCGCAGGCGTTTGCGCAGAACCCGGGCAACGAGAAAGCTGCTGTCGCCTACGCGCGCAATCTGCGTGCGAAAGGTGAGAAGCAGAAAGCGCTCCAGGTTCTGCAGCGCGCATCGATGGCAAATTCCAAGAGCAAGGTGATCGCGTCGGAGTATGCGCGGGTCGCCGTGGATCTCGGACAGATCGAGTTTGCTCAAAAGCTGATCGCACGGGCGAGTGATCCGTCGCGGCCGGACTGGAAACTCATCTCCGCGCAAGGCGCGGCGCTCGCCAAAACCGGTAAGCACAAGGAAGCGCAGGGATATTTCCTCCGTGCCTTGCAACTGAAGCCGGCGCATCCGCCGCTGCTCAACAATCTCGCGCTGGCGTACGCACTGAACGGCGATATCGAAGACGCGGAGCGGCTGCTGCGCAAGGCTGCGGCGCGGGGACAAAATATCCGCAAGATCCGTAAGAATCTCGCGCTCGTTCTCGGCGTGCAGGGCAAGTTTGCGGAATCGCAGACTGTTGCGAAGGCGGTTTACATGACCGAGGGGCGTGCGCGCTCGAATACGGAGTTTTTGAAGCGCTGGGTGAAGGCCAGCCCGCAGACGGCGCCCGCGCAAAATAGTGATGCGTACCGCGATGGACGCCGTGGCCCGTGGGCCGAAGCAACCGTGACGCCTGAAGCGCCGCAATCGCTCGTCCCCTGGGCGGCCACGACGACGGCCGATGATGCTGGTGGCTGGCAGACCGATGTTGCTGCGCTGAATTGAACCGGATGACATGCGCCGGGTCGGTCGGAGCATTCGTCCGACCGCACGCTGGGTACCGCCGACGCCGTCGCGCAA
>JBCBJG010000040.1:0-16548 GCA_038523655.1 Pseudomonadota bacterium
CCGGCGCCATCTCGCCATCGTCGAACAGCCGGCCCACACGCAGTGCCCCCTGAAGGCCAAGCGCAATGTCGGTCTGCATGTCGGCGAGCTTTTTCTGGATCAACTGGGTCTGCGCGAGGGGGCGACCGAACTGCTTGCGGTCAAGCGTATACTGGCGCGCTGCGTGCCAGCAGAATTCCGCCGCGCCCATCGTTCCCCACGCGATGCCATAGCGCGCGCGGTTGAGGCAGCCGAACGGCCCCTTGAGACCGGCGACGTTCGGCAAAAGATTTTCCTCCGGTACATCGACATCCTCGAGAACGATCTCGCCGGTTACCGATGCACGAAGCGACATTTTCCCCTCGATGGTCGGGGTGGAAAATCCGTCCATGCCGCGCTCGACGATAAAGCCGCGGATCACGTCCTTGCCGGTTTCCTCGTCGGCGAGCTTTGCCCAGACGACCGCGACATCGGCGACCGGCGCATTGGAAATCCACATCTTCGCGCCGTTGAGCCGGAAGCCGTCAGCGGTCCGCACGGCGCGCGTCTTCATGCCGGCCGGGTCTGATCCCGCATCCGGCTCGGTCAGCCCGAAGCAGCCGATCATCTCGCCGCTCGCAAGTTTAGGCAGGAAGCGGGCGTGCTGTTCCGGCGTGCCGTAGGCGTAGATCGGGTAGATGACGAGCGATGACTGCACGCTCATCGCGGAGCGGTATCCACTGTCGACGCGCTCGATCTCGCGGGCAACGAGTCCGTAGGACACGTACCCCTGATCGCTGCCACCAAGTGCCTCGGGAAGGGTGACGCCGAGCACACCCATGTCGCCCATCTCGCGCATGATCGCCGGGTCGAAGCGCTCGTGGCGGTACGCATCCTTGACCCGCGTCATGAGTCGGTCGTCCGCGAACTGGCGCGCTGCATCGCGGATCAGGCGCTGCTCCTCGCTCAGTTGACCGTCGAGGTCGAACGGATCCTCCCAGTCGAAGCGACCGGACGCCGGTTCGGCTTTCGTTGCGGCGATATGCAACTCGGGTTTGTTCATGACGGCCTCCAGCAATTGCGGGCGGTGTATGCGCTTATAGGTGCCATCGCGTCCGGCGGTTCGCAACGGCAGTGTGGACGCGGAGACTGCCGCGCGGCCGGGGGCGCTACAAACGGTGTAGCGCGCCGACGGATCAGGTCGATGCGCTGTTGGTCACCTTCAGTGCGAACGCATAGGCAAGAGCGACCTCGTGCAGGCGCTCAAAACGGCCAGAAGCGCCCCCGTGGCCGGCCCCCATGTTGGTCTTGAGCAGAAAGTCTGTGTCCCCCGTCGCCAGTTCGCGCAGCCGCGCAATCCATTTGGCCGGTTCCCAATAGGTGACGCGGGGGTCGGTAAGGCCTGCGAGTGCGAGGATCGCCGGGTACTCGGTAGCGCGGATGTTTTCATAGGGCGCATAGGCTGCGATATCGCGGTAGGCATCCGCGCTCTCGATCGGATTTCCCCATTCAGGCCACTCCGGCGGTGTGAGCGGCAGCGTGTCGTCGAGCATCGTTGTGAGCGCGTCGACGAATGGCACCTCCGCAATCACGCCGGCGAAGAGGTCCGGCGCCAGGTTGACCGACGCCCCGACCAGCAGCCCGCCGGCTGATCCGCCGTGAGCGACGATCCGCCCGCGCGAGGTATATTTCTCCTTTGCAAGATGCTCGCCCGCGGAGACAAAATCGCGGAACGTGTTCATCTTAGCGCTGCGTTTGCCATTGACATACCAGCGATGGCCTTTCTCGCGCCCGCCGCGGATGTGGGCGATCGCGTAGACAAAACCGCGATCGACGAGGCTCAAGCGATTGGTGGAAAAACCCGCCGGCATCGAGATACCATACGACCCATATCCGTAAAGCAGCAGTGGGGCGGAGCCGTCTTGCGGTGTGTCGCGCAGGGAGAGGAGCGAAATGGGCACGGTCTCGCCGTCATGGGCCGGTGCCATGATCCGGCGGGTCACGTAACGCGACGGGTCGTGACCGCTCGGCACCTCCTGGGTCTTGCGCAGGGTGCGGGTGCGCTCAGCCATGTCGTAGTCGAACACCTGCGACGGTGTCGTCATGGAGGAATACGTGAAGCGGAGCCGGGTCGTGTCGAACTCGTAGCCGCCGCTCATGCCAAGGCTGTAGGCCTCTTCATCGAAGGCGATCGCATGCTCGGCATCGTCGTGCCGGGCGCGGATAACAATGCGTGGCAGGCCGTCTTCGCGTTCAAGCCGGACGAGATAATCGGCGTAGGCCGTCACACCGAGGATCAGGCGACCAACCCGATGCGGCTCGATTTCCCGCCAGTTCGCCAGCCCCGGATCGCTCACCGGTGCGGCGCAAATCTTGAAATCATCCGCACCGTCGCGGTTGGTGCGGATGATCAGCATGTCGCCTTGATGCTCGACGTCGTATTCGTGGCGCTCCTCGCGAGCGGCGACGAGGCGAGGAGCTTCGTCCGGGTTGTGCGCGTCGATCAGCCAGACTTCCGACGTCTCGTGGGTATGCGTCTCGATAAGGACCAATTCGCCTGACTGCGTCGCGTCGACGCCTGCAAAAAAGCCAGGGTCCTTTTCTTCGTAGACGAGCACGTCGTCAGCCGCCGGTGTGCCGAGGCGATGGCGATAGATCGCGTGCGGGCGGTGGTTCTCATCCAGGCGCGTGTAGAAAAATGTGCGGTTGTCACGGGCCCAGGTGCCGCCGCCGCCGGTGTCGGCGATTTCGTCTTCAAGGTCTTTGCCCGTCTCAAGGTCGCGGACACGGAGGGTGTAGTACTCCGATCCCTTCGTGTCGGTTCCGTAGACCATGTAGCGGTGGTTGGGACTGTGGCTCGCGCCACCGAGAGAGAAATATTCATGCCCTTCGCCGAGGGCGTTCCCGTCCAGCAGGATTTGTTCGTCACCGCCGTCGCGCGGCCGACGGCACACGCGGGGATATTCGCCGCCCGTCACGAAGCTGGAGTAATACGCCCACGGCCCATCAGGTGACGGCACGGCGCTGTCGTCTTCCTTAATGCGGCCCTTCATTTCCTCGAACAGCGTTTTCTGCAGCGCCTCGCTCGGTGCCATCACTGCTTCGGTAAATGCGTTTTCAGCTTCGAGATGATCTCGAATATCCCGCGGAAGTTTATCCGGCGCGCGCATCACCTCCTGCCAGTTGTCAGCCCGCAGCCAAGCGTACGGATCGGTGCGGGAAACGCCGTGATAGGTCGTCTCGTGGGGTCGCTGTTCGGCGCGCGGGGCAGACGTCATATGGTTTCCAACGATCGGCGTTGCGGGAAGGGGACGAAAAGGTGAGGGACGCGCGGTCAGTTCACTCGCCGGAGGGTTCGAACTCGAGCGCGACGCCGTTCATGCAATAGCGCAGGCCGGTCGGCTTGGGGCCATCCGGGAAAACGTGCCCGAGATGAGCGTCGCAGCTCGCGCAACGGACCTCGGTGCGCGTCATGAACCAGGAGCGATCCTCATGCTCAGAGACGGCGTCGAGGCTGATGGGCGCGTAAAAGCTCGGCCAACCGGTGCCGCTCTCGAATTTCGTGCGGGTCTCGAACAGCTCGGAGCCGCAGCACACGCAGGTGAATGTTCCCGGCTCTTTCACGGCGTTGAGGGGAGAAGAATGCGGGGGCTCAGTGCCGTGCTGGCGGGTAATGCGATAGGCCTGCGGGCTCAGAAGTGCGCGCCACTCGTCGTCGCTCTTATCGCGCGTCGCGCGTTCGCGGGTCTCGCTCATCGGTTTCGTTTCCTCATTCGGCTTGTCGTTTCGTTCTTGTTATTTGTACCGCGCATGTTGGGGCCGGCCGCCGCGTTGTCCAGCACTGCAGCCGTGCGACATCCGGCGGTCCGCTGTCTTCGCTGCTAGCCTTGCGCCCAAACGCTCACGGGCCTGCAACGCGGGTCACGGGTACAACTTGCCGGAGCGCGCGAGTTTCGTCCGCGGGCTGCTGCGGTTGAACTCGCGGCGCTTTTGTTACACTACGGGCGCGGGTGAGTGGCCGACAGGCGGGGGCCGGGACGTTGAGCGTGACCTTGCGTGGCATACTGCTTGGCGTGGTGCTTTTCGCGTTCTGGCTGCTCCTGTCCGGACATTACACGCCGCTATTGCTCGGGCTCGGGCTGCTGACATGCGTGTTGTGCGTTGTGCTCGCGCACCGCATGCGCACGCTCGACATAGAAGGGTTTCCGATCCACCTAGCCTTCGGAGCGGTCACTTACTTTCCCTGGCTGGTTGTCGAGATTGCTAAGTCGACGCTGGGGGTCGCCGGCTTGATCCTGCGGGGGCCGCAGGCGCTGTCACCCAACATCATTACCGTGCGCGCGTCCCAGCGCTCGCAAGTCGGCATCAACGTCTATGCCAATTCGATCACGCTCACGCCCGGTACGATCACCGTGGATGTGGGGGACGACGTGCTTACAGTGCACGCGCTCACCCAGCGTACGGCAGCCGATCTCGAGGAAGGCGTGATGGACCAACGGGTGCGCCAGCTCGAGGGATCGGACTGATGTTCGTCGCTGCCACGCTCGCGATCCTGGCGGCCATGGTGCTCGCCGTCGTGCGCGCGCTACGGGGGCCATCGGTGTTTGACCGGGTGCTTGCCGGGAACACGATCGGCACACTGGCGATCCTGCTCCTCGCGGTGTTCGGATTTCTGACCGGGCGGCCGGAGTTCCTCGATATCGGGATTACGTACGGGCTGCTTAACATTATCGGCACACTCGCCGTGCTCAAGTTCTGGCGGTTCGGCGATTTGGCGCGCGGTGACATCGACGAGGCCGGACTATGAGTGTGGTCCTCGACCTTGTTGCGGGCGTCCTCATCCTCAGCGGGTCCGCGATCGCGCTTATCGGCGCGCTCGGGCTGATCCGCATGCCGGACGTCTTCACGCGCATGCACGCGGCCGGGATGGTCGACACGCTCGGCGCCACCCTGCTGCTTGCCGGAATGGCGATCGTCGCGGGCTGGTCGCTCGTCACGCTGAAGCTGCTCGTGCTTTGGCTCCTCTTCATCTTCACGAGCCCGGTCATCGGACATGCGCTGGCCCGGGCGGCGCTCTATGCCGGCGTGCGGCCGATACTGCACGACGAAGCGCAGCTCTCCAGTGTGCCCGAGGCCTACGGTCTCTCTGTGCGCCCACGGAAAGATAGCTAAGCCGTGGAAGCGCTGGTCAACATGGTGCTGCTCACGCTGATGGCGGTGATTACGGTTGGGATCATCCGCATGCGCAGCCTTTTTGGCGTGGCGATCCTTGCGGGGATTTATTCGTTCCTGATGGCGAGTGTGATGATTGCGCTCGATGCAGTCGATGTTGCCATGACGGAAGCATCGGTCGGCGCCGGCATCTCGACGGTTCTGTTTCTCGCGACCCTGTACATGACGCGGCGGAACGACTTGCCGTCGGTGCGTTCTCCGGTGGTGCCGCTGGCGCTCTCGCTCGTTGTCGGCGCCGCGCTCATCTACGGGACGTTCGAATTGCCCGCGTTCGGCGGGGCGGCAACGCCGGCAAACACCCATATCGCGCCGTACTATCTGCAGAACTCGATCCCTCAGACGACCGTGCCGAACGTCGTCACCTCCGTGCTCGCCAGCTATCGCGGGTTCGACACGTTCGGTGAGACGGTCGTCATTTTTACGGCGGGGCTTGGCATTCTTCTCTTGCTCCGCGGCCGCCCGCGGGCGGGCGATGCTGGCGACGTGGTCGCCGGCGTGGACGGTGATGGCGCGTCGGTTGGCGAGGCAAACGGCTCGTCTGACGACGTGAACGCGCGCAAGCGGGCGTCCTCATGAAGCTCGATCTTATTCTCCGCATCACCACCAAACTGATGCTGCCGTTCATGCTGCTCTTTGCGCTCTACGTGCAGTTCCACGGTGACTATGGCCCCGGCGGTGGTTTCCAGGCCGGCGTCATCGCAGCCGGCATGATGATCCTCTATGCGCTGATCTTCGGGCTCGGGGCGGCACAGCGCGTTATTCCGATGCGCTGGGTGATGGCGGCGATCCCGCTCGGTGTGCTGCTCTATGCCGGTGTGGGTGTGCTTGCGATGCTGTTCGGTGGAGAGTTTCTGAATTACTCGGTGCTCGCCGAGCATCCCGAGCATGGTCAGCACACCGGGATCCTCCTTGTTGAGGCAGGTGTGCTCATCACCGTCGCGTCGACCATGCTGGGGATCTTCTATGCCTTTGCGGAGCGTGGTCGATGACGCCGCTGCTCGAGCAATTGGTCGCCAACTACAACTATTGGGTGACGATCTTCCTGATGGTCGCCGGGCTCTACATCGTCATGGCCCGGAGCAACATGATCAAGAAACTGGTCGGCCTCTCACTGTTTCAGACGTCGGTTTATCTCCTCTATCTGTCGCCGGGTAAGATCATTGGCGGGACCGCTCCGATCATCGACCCCGCGCGGGAGGTTTATTCAAACCCGCTGCCGCATGTGCTGATCCTGACGGCAATCGTCGTCGGCATCGCGACGGTTGCGCTCGGCCTCGCACTGGTCGTGCGGATCAACGAGGCGTTTGGGTCGATCGAGGAGGATGAAATCTTCGCCCAGACCGATCGCACCGCGACGGACCGCACCGATTGATGCTGCCTCTCGCCGCGACGGATACCCCGGCAGCCGCGCTCACGCTTGCCGCGCAACTGCCCGGGCTGAGGGTGGTTGTGCCGATCCTCGGGGCGATCGTTTGCGCCCTACTGCAGCGGGGTACGCTCGCTTTCGTCGTGGCGATGCTCACGACGTTTTCGATGCTGCCCATGGCGTTCGGACTGCTCGCGGAAGTGCAGGCAAGCGGCGCGATCTCCTACCGCATGGGGGGGTGGGAGCCGCCGTTTGGGATCGAATACCGTGTCGATGCGCTCAACGTGTTTGTGCTTCTGTTGCTCAGCATCGTCGCGTCGGTAACGATCCCGTTTGCGCGCAAGAGTGTGGCTGTTGACGTCGACAGTGACAAGCACGCCTGGTTCTACGCGCTTTATCTGTTGTGCCTCGCTGGCCTGACGGGGATGGCGATTACGGGCGATGCGTTCAACGTGTTCGTCTTCATGGAAATTTCCTCCCTCGCGGCCTACATCCTGATCGCGATCGGCCAGCGTCGCGAAGCATTCCTCTCGGCATACCAGTACCTGATCGTCGGGACGATCGGCGCGACGTTCTACGTGATCGGGATCGGCTTTCTCTATTCGATGACGGGCACGCTGAACCTCGTCGATATTGCGGCGCGACTGAGCGAACTCGGGCATGCGCAGACGGTGCCGCCACCATTGCTCGCCGCGCTCGCCTTCATCTTCGTCGGGATCGCATTGAAGCTTGCGCTCTTCCCGCTCCATGCATGGTTGCCGGGTGCGTATGCGCATGCGCCATCGTTCGTCACGGTCTTTCTCTCCGCGACGGCGACGAAGGTTGCGGTCTATCTTCTCGTGCGGTTCGTGTTCGTCGTGTTTCCCGCCGAGGAGGTATTCGCCCGCGTGCCGTTTCGCGAGATCCTCATGACGCTCTCGATCGCCGGGATGATCGGGGCGTCGCTGGTTGCGATATTCCAGGAGGATGTGAAGCGCATGTTCGCGTATTCCTCCGTCGCGCAGATCGGTTACATGACGCTTGGGATCGCGCTGGCAAACGAGGCGGGGCTGACCGGGGGGATCGTCCATCTGTTCAACCACGGCATCACGAAGGCGGCAGCCTTTATTGCCGTGGGCGCCGTGTTCTACCGGATCCACTCTAGCGGGATCGACGACTGGAGCGGTATCGGGAGAAAAATGCCGCTGACCTGCGCCGCACTGGCCGTTGCCGGGCTCAGTCTCATCGGCTCACCCGGGACAGTCGGGTTTATCTCGAAATGGAACCTGGCGGTTGGCGCACTGGAACTCGGGTACTGGTGGCTGGTCGTGATCATCATGTCGGCATCGATGCTCGCGGTGATCTACGTCGGCCGTGTGCTCGAAATCGTCTGGTTACGCCAACCCGTCGCCACACCCGATGAAGCCCGTCCGCCGCCGGCGACGATGATGGTGCCACTGATCGTGCTGGGTGCGGCGATCATCTGGTTTGGCATCGACACCACGTTGACCGCGGATCTCGCGCGTGAGGCTGCCCGGTTTGCGCTTGCGCCAGCAGGGCCGCAGCCATGACCGCGTCGGCAGAATCGCTCACGATCCTCGCGTTCATCCTGCCGCTGGTTGTGGGGGTGCTGATCCCGCTGTTCGGCGAGGCTCAGCGAAATCTGCGGGAAGCTGTTACGCTGGTCGGGGCGCTTGCGACCTTTGCGCTCGTGCTCGGGCTCATATCGGCTGTCGCGGATGGGGCACGTCCGGAGATCGTTCTTGTTTCGGTTCAGCCGGACATTGCGCTTGCCTTTTCGGTCGAGCCGCTCGGCATGGTGTTCGCTGCAGTCGCGTCGGGTCTCTGGATCGTGAACTCGGTCTATTCGATCGGTTACATGCGCGGTCACGACGAACCGCGGCAAACGGGATTTTATGTCTGCTTTGCAATCGCGATCGTCTCTGCGCTCGGCATCGCGTTCTCGGCAAATCTGGTCACTCTGTTCCTGTTCTACGAGATCCTGACGATCTCGACATATCCTCTCGTCACCCACAAACAGGATGAAAAAGCGCGCCGTGGTGGGCGGATTTATCTTCTGCTGCTGCTTGGGACATCGATGGTCCTGCTCTTGCCGGCAATCGTGTGGACCCAGGTTGCGGCGGGCACGACCGCGTTCACGCCCGGTGGTGTGCTTGCTGGCAAGCTCAGCTCGTTCGAGCTCGGCGTTCTGCTTGCGCTCTTTGCCTTCGGTATCGGCAAGGCTGCGCTGATGCCGCTCCACGGCTGGCTGCCGAACGCGATGGTGGCGCCGACGCCCGTCAGCGCCCTGCTGCATGCGGTGGCCGTCGTGAAGGCGGGCGTCTTCACGCTGCTGAAGCTGGTGGTCTTCATTTTTGGTCCGGCGACGCTTGGGGCCGACGGGGTGGGCGACTGGCTTGTCTATCTGGCGGGCGCTGCGATCGTCGTCGCCTCGCTGATCGCGATGACAAAAGACAACCTCAAAGCGCGTCTCGCGTATTCGACCGTCGGCCAGCTCTCTTACATCATCCTCGGCGCCGCGCTTGCTTCAGGTGCCGGCTTGCTCGGCGGGGCGCTCCACATTGTCACGCATGCGTTCGGCAAGATCACGCTGTTCATGTGTGCGGGTGCGATCTACGTCGCCACGGGCAAGACCGAGATCAGCGACATGCGCGGGCTTGGTCGCGCGATGCCGTTCACGTTCGCTGCGTTCGGGATTGCCGCACTCAGCTTGATCGGTGTGCCGCCGCTTGGTGGATCGTGGAGTAAATGGCTTCTCGCGGTCGGCTCCGCAGAGGCGGGCCATACGTTCCTCATCGCCGCAGTCATGATCAGCTCGCTGCTCAACGTGGCGTATCTCCTTCCGATCGTCGTGCAGGGATTTTATCGTTTTCCGGGCTCTAGCTCAGTTCCAAGCTCCGGCTCGGGCCCCGGCTCTGGCACGCCAGCCAAGGATGGGCCACCCGAGGCGTCGACCGGAAACGATGGCGGTCTGCTCGCAGGGGTACGGGAGGCGCCACTCTTCTGCGTGATACCACTGGTCTTCACCGCGCTCGGCTGTGTCGCCCTGTTCTTTTTCTCCGGTGACGTCGTTGCGTTCCTTGAGCCGTCACTTGCGCCCGCAAAGGAGGTCGGCAATGGCGAATGACCGTTCACGTGACGCGCCGATCCATCCGCTTGGTGAAAAGCTCAGCTGGGTCGAGCGGGACAGAAATATTCTCCGCCTGATCCGTGGTCTCGGGATCGTTTGCGTGCTTCTGGCGCTGGCGGATTTCCTGATCAAGCGCAAGCCGTACTTCGATGTCGAGGGCTGGTACGGGTTCTATGCCGTGCTCGGGTTTGTAGCGTTCAGCTTTATCGTGTTGTCGACCAAGGCGCTCAAGCGCGTAATTTACCGGCCGGAAGATTACTACACATCGCGTGCGGTCGATGCGGAAACACACCCGACGGATGATCTTGATATAACGTCCGCGTCGCCGGATCCGGTTGGGAGCGCACGGGATGGGTAGTGGCGTGATCGACTGGTCCGCATGGCTCCTCGCGCAACCAGCAATGGTCTTCGTCGCCGGGGCGCTTGCGCTTGCCTTCATCGCAGATAACCGCGTGCGGGTCACGATCACGCTTGTCGTCCCCCTCATCAGCGGGGCGATGATCTGGTCGGCACCGGCGGGCGATCATGAGACGGCCACGCTGTTCGGCTTCGATCTTGTCATGATGCGCGTGGACAAGCTCGCGGTCGTATTCGGATTAATATTCTCCCTCGCTGCTTTTCTTGCCGCCCTCTACGCCTGGCACGTCCGCGATCGGGTGCAGCAGGTTGCGACACTGATCTATGCGGGCTCGGCGATCGGGGCGGTATTCGCGGGCGATCTGATTACGCTGTTCTTCTACTGGGAAGGCACGGCGCTCGCTTCCGTGTTCCTCATATGGGCGCGCGGCACCGAAGGCGCGTACCATACGGGCATGCGCTATCTGATCGTGCAGATCGGCTCCGGTGTGCTGCTTTTTGCGGGTGCCGCAACGCATTATGCCGCGACGGGGTCGATCGCATTTGTCTCACTCACCGGAGACGGTCCGGCGAGTTGGGGGGCAGGCCCCTGGCTTATTCTCCTCGCGCTCGGCATCAAATGCGCGTTCCCACTGTTCCACAACTGGTTGCAGGACAGCTATCCGGCGGCGACTGTCACGGGCACGGTAACGCTGTCGGCGTTCTCGACAAAAATGGCGGTGTATTGTCTCGCGCGGGCATTTCCCGGCACCGAGATGCTGATCTACGTCGGCGCAATCATGACGCTGTTCCCGATCTTCTTCGCCGAGATCGAAAACGATTTGCGCAGGGTCCTGAGTTACAGCCTGAACAATCAGCTTGGCTTCATGGTGGTCGGCGTGGGGATCGGCACCGAGCTGTCGCTTAACGGGACGGCGGCGCACGCGTTCTGTCATATCCTCTATAAGGCGCTTCTGTTCATGAGCGTCGGCGCGGTGCTTTATCGAACCGGCACGTCCAAAGCGTCGGAGCTCGGCGGGCTCTACCGAACGATGCCGTGGACAGCGCTGCTTTGCATTGTCGGCGCCGCTTCGATTTCGGCCTTTCCTTTGTTCTCCGGGTTCGTCTCGAAATCGCTGATCATGAGCGCCGCGGGCAAGGAGCAGTACTTTATCGTCTGGCTCGCACTTGTCTTCGCGTCCGCCGGGGTGTTGAGCCATTCGGGGATCAAAATCCCGTACTTCACGTTCTTCGCCCATGACAGCGGTAAACGGCCGGCCGAAGCGCCCTGGAACATGATGGCCGCGATGGGGATCACCGCGTTTCTTTGCGTCTTTATCGGCGTGTTCCCGGGCACGCTCTATGCGCTGTTGCCCTATGCGGTGTCCTACGAGCCGTACACGACCGCGCACGTCTTGGAGCAATTCCAACTGTTGCTGTTTGCGATGTTCGCGTTCGCGCTGCTGATGCGCGGGGGCCTCTATCCGGAGGAGAAACGTGGCATCAACCTCGATAGCGACTGGGTGTACCGGCGCGCGCTGCCCCGGATCACGCTCGCGGTCCGCTCCGCGATCGAGCAGGTCGGCGGGGCGATCGACGCGGGCGCTGGCCGGCTGCTCTCGCGCGCGGCGCAAAAACTCTATCGCACCCACGGCCCGGCAGGTGTGCTGGGGCGGCAGTGGCCGACGGGGAACATGGCGCTCTGGACAACTGTGATCCTCGGTGGGTGCCTGATCTCCTATTTCGTCGCCGGCTGAACAGCCGCTGCGTGTGAGGCTGTGCTCCACGCCTATCGGCGCGGACTGACCGTGCCGGTTGTTAGGGGCGTGTACTCGCAGGCAATCATTTGTTCACTATTCAGGCGTCAGCTGTATTCGCAATCCGCCGGGCGTGTGTTCGTTGGTCAAACCAAGGATTAACCGACATACTCTCGTCATCTTTACGTTGGCGAACCTTTCTGGCGTGAGTGATCGCGCGTGCAACCTGCTGCGCCGTGCAGACCGAGGAGAGACTTATGGAACCGACACAGGAGCGTTCGAACGTCGTCGAACTGACGGCTGATGTCGTTGCTGCGTTCGTGAGCAACAACACGGTCACGGTCAGCGATCTGCCCTCGCTCATCGCCGATGTGCACGAAGCGCTGAGCACGGCTGCGGCCAAGGACGTGGGCGCCTCGGGCCCGGAGCCGATCCCTGCTGTGTCGCGCAAGAAATCGATCACGCCGGACTATTTGATCTGTCTTGAGGACGGAAAGAAATTCAAGCAGCTCAAGCGGCACCTTCGCACGCAATACAACATGACGCCCGAAGAATACCGCGAGAAGTGGGGTCTGGCGCCGGACTACCCGATGGTAGCGCCGAACTACGCGGCCGCGCGATCCGAGCTCGCCAAGCAGATGGGTCTGGGTCAACGGCGCAATAAAACGCGGAAGTAAGTCACACAGTTCAGTGGTTTTCCGCTCGCGATCGCGTCGCGCGCCTCACGTGCTTTTCTTTTTGGAAGTCCCGGACGGCCGCGAGACTCGTGGCGCACTCGTCACTCCGGGTTGGCCCGTGCTACCGGCGCCGAGTTGCCGTACGGCGCGCGCGAGGTTGCGATGGCGGTGTGGGTCGTAAGCCCAATGTCCGCGCAGGCCACGCTGGCGTTCGGCACGTAAAGCCCCGCAAAGCCGGGCATGCAGCTTGCTCGGTGACAGCTGCGCGATTTCCTCCGCATCGCCGGGCCACACCGCAAGCAACGCCGTAACATCACGGGCGCTCATTTGTGGCGTCGTCGCGAATCCTCCTGCGCGCGCGGGCGATGAGGGGATCGGTATCGCGGCGGCGATCAGGCGACGCGCCTTGCGTGCGGCTGCGTGAGATCCTGCAGAACCTGGTCGACGCCGACGGTTTAGCTTTGCCGCTGCCCCGTTCGTGTGCGTTGTTAACAGGTGCTGATCTTTCTCGTGTTGTTTTTGTTTACGCATTTACCCTTCTCTTCTTCGTTTTTCTTTCCGCCGTATGACATCTTCTTCGCAATACGGCGCGTTGCGACGAGCCGGAGGGTTAATTTCGGAGGGTTCAGCGCGTGCAGAATGGACAGCTGAAAAAACAGCAATCGGCAGTCGCGACCGCAGACGACATGGGGAAGAAAATGGTGCCGCTGCTTCGGCGGCTTGCACGTCGTGATGCGCGGGCGACATTGCGGCGTGCGGACCCGCGGATGGCGGGCGCCTGGC
Source organism: Pseudomonadota bacterium (assembly GCA_038523655.1). Lineage (GTDB taxonomy): Bacteria > Pseudomonadota > Alphaproteobacteria > Rhizobiales > CALHAX01 > CALHAX01. The sequence continues at coordinate 13,240 of JBCBJG010000040.1, forward strand.
ACATCGTCGGCTTGGACGACCGCTCGGGTGATGCGGTCGCGGGGCGCGTTGCGGCGTCGTCGCCGGACGGACCCAATGCCCCTTTCGCTTGCGCGGGGTCGGGCACTGACACGGCCACAGGCAAAGGTACGGGTGCTCACGACGCGGCGATGCGGCGGGAAACCGTTGTTACGTCGCCCGCCGCGCAAGGCGCGTCAGCGTCTGAGAGAAAAACCCCACCTCGAGCCGCGGCGCATCGGGCTGAGGGTGCATTTGCGCCAGAGCTGGTCGATACCGCACTCAGTGCTGGACTTGTCGAGCGCGACGGCGACACGGTGCGGCTCTCGAGTGGAGGTGCGGCCTACCTACGGCGCCTGCAAACGGTCTCAGGCCAGCCGTTTGCGGCGCAGCATCGCGCCGAAGCCGTGCGCACGGTCGACAGTCTGCCAACTGCGGTAAACATCAACGAGAGCCCGCTCGGCTGGTTGCGGAGCCGGATCGACCGGCGCACGGGTCAGCCGATGTTGACCGAAAGCCAGTTTGAAGCGGGAGAGCGACTTCGCGCGGATTTCCACCGTGCGCAGCTCACTGCCCGGGTGACGGCCGACTGGTCACAGGCAATGTCGGGCGGGCGGACACTGCGCAGCGACGGCGCAGGTCGGGCCGATCTGTCGGATTCGGCGATCGCAGCGAAAGAGCGGTTCTACCGCGCGCTCGAGGAAACCGGCGATGAGCTTGGTGATGTGCTCTACCGCGTGTGCTGCGAGGGTCGCGGGCTCCGCGATGTGGAGCAGGCAAAGGGGTGGCCGCAACGGGCGGGCAAGGTCATGGTTCAGACCGCGCTGCAGTCGTTGGCGCGGCACTACGGCCTCGAGCCCTCGCGCATTCGCGAACAACGCGGGCCGATCCAGCACTGGGGAGATGCGAACTATCGCCCCTCGGTCGACGGCAAACAATGATGAGGCAAGAGAAAGAAGACCTGACAGCAGGCACAAGCCATCGTGCGCGCACACCCGCGGTCTCGAAGGAGGGGTGTCTTTCTCTACGCCGATCCAGCCGCATCGGCGCGAATGCGCTGCACCATCGACGAGAACCCGTTCGAGCGCTGCTGCGTCAGGTGTTCGGCGAGCCCGAGATCGGTGAAGATCTGATCGATATCGACGGCAAGGATCCCGTCGCGCGTTTTGCCTGAGTAGGTGGCGATGAGAATGGCGATCAAGCCACGCACGATCATCGCGTCGCTGTCACCTGCAAAGGAAAGCGTGTCCCCCTTGGTGTCGGTGACCAGCCAGACCTGGCTTGCGCAACCACGCACGCGATTGGCCTCGGTTCGTGCGTCATCGGGTATCGCGGGCATTTTTCGGCCCAGGTCGATCACGTAGCGGTAGCGATCTTCCCAATCGTCGATGAACTCGAAGTCGGATCGGATCGTGTCGATATCAGTTGTCATGACGGGTTGCCGCTCACTAAAGGCTGGCCGGCGAACGGATCAATCCGGCCGCCGTGCTCCGCTGACTTAAGGTGATGCTGGGTAGGCGGCAATGCGGCACCGGAACCACGCGGAGTTGCGCACGCATGCGACTTCGAGCCGGTTCGCTGGCAACAGGCGCCGGGGCGTACGACCGGTCAGCGCTCGCTTCCGAGGAGAAGCAGAGCGCCGATCTCGTCGGTCCGCTGATACGGGCGGATCGCCTTGCGGAAGGATTGATGGCTATTGTCCGAGGCATCGCTGTAACCGCGATACAGCGGATCCGCATCGTGCCCGTTCCGTTTGATCTCGAAGCGATCGCGCGAATGCCGCATGAACTCGCCGCCTCGGTCGTAGGGCGCGCGGCTCAGGTTCGGTTGACCCCAGACCAGCTCGTTCACCAGACCGTAAGCGAAGATCGCCTTCGCCTTGAAGCCGTCCCATGCTTCCTCGCGCGAGAGGCAGATGTTGGGACGCGCGTCGCAGAACGACCGCGCCTCCGAGCTTGCGCCGAGCGCTGCCTTTTTGAATGCGCGTTGGCTGTCCCGATCGGACGGAAGCAACGCTATCGCCACGACGACCAGCGCCGCAGCTTTAAAGAGGGACATGTTCTCACCCCGAAGCCGAATTGAACCCAACCTACCCACGCTCACGCTACGTCAGGCTGCTCAAGATCCCGCGAAGCCGGACAATCGTATTTTCTTCTCTTTTTAACGGCCGTGTTTATCTCCGCTTCACCATATGGCGGCAATGTAGCCGCCGGGCGGAGTGTGTCCGCCGGGTATGTAATGCGTTGGGTTGTGCGTATGTCTGGCGTTCAGGCACGGTTTCTTGCGGGCACATTTGTGCTCATTTTTGCGGGCGTCGCGGTTAACGCGATGCTGCTGCAGGAGCCCGATCTTTCGTGGTCGGCGGACCGGATGTCCGCACCTGCAACCGACGCCGCCGTCAACGCGGGCCGACCGGCTAGCCGCCGGGTGCTGCCGCGCTGGAATGCGCAGGTCACCGCGTCGATCGGTGAGGAAGAAACGGCTGAAACGGTCGAAGACGCCATCCCTGCGCTTGATGAGCTGAACACTGCTTCCCCGCGCACGCTCAGCAGCGTCTCCGTCGCCGCGCCTGCTGGCAGGTCGGGCGCGATGCTTTCTTCCCCGTCCACGTCTGTGATCAGTGTGACGGCCGCCACGTCGGCGGGGAAGAATACGGTTCGCGCGATCCAACGTGAGCTGACCGCACGTGGGTATCAGCCGGGCCCGGTCGATGGGATTGCGGGCGTGATGACCCGGGCTGCGGTGATGGCGTTCGAGGCTGACGAGCGAATGCGGCTGACGGCAGATCCTTCCGAAGCACTTTTGGAGCGCATAATTCTGGGCGGTGTCGGCCCCTCACCGGCAGGGCCTGGCGCATCTGTTGGTCCGCAGGCGCAAGAGCTGACCCGCAGCGTGCAGGCGGCGTTGGTCCGCCTCGGCTACGCGCCCGGGGCGATCGATGGTATTGCCCGCGGGCAGACCGCCGCAGCGATCCGCAAGTTCGAAGCCGATCACAGCATGGTTGCGACAGGGCGGATTTCCGGGCGGTTGGTCGCGGAGATCGCGCGGGTTGGCGGCGCCCGCTTCAGCATCGCTGCTGGGTGGTGATCATCCTTCCCGGTCGAAAGGCCAGCGATCGTTGCCGACCCTTTCCCCCAGCATTCGCGCTTGACGCGCTGACCGCAGCGACGCTGATGCGGGCATGCGACTGAAAAGTGATTTCTGGGTCCAGGCCTACATCCGGCAGTGCAACGATGCCGGGCATCCTGCGGTGCTCGTGCGCCGGGGGCAGGCGGACGCAGGGGCGATTTTCATCCAACTGCTCCGCGCGGA
>JBCBJG010000041.1:0-16374 GCA_038523655.1 Pseudomonadota bacterium
ATTCCGAGCAGTCCCGCCCGCTGCATCAGACGAACCTGACCGGAAATACAATTACCAGTCGAGTACATGACAAGCGCGTCGGTCCCATCTGCGCGGACGATCCGCTCCCAGGGTTGGGCGACATGCGGGTGTGTGCCGATGACCGCATCGGTGCCTGCCTCGACCCAGTCACGGGCCATGCGGCGTTGCCGTGCTGCGGGACGCGTTTTGTTTTCTTCTCCCCAATGCGGCGTGACGAAGATCGCGTCCACGTCGTGGCGTGCACGCAAACGTTTGATTTCGCGGATCATCGTCGTGCGGTCACGACGGCACGAAAGGACCTGGCGGCGACGGTCCGGGAGGCCGTTCGTCATTTCGGCGCAGGCGAGCCACGCAGTGCGGAAGCCTTTGCGATCGACATACCGCGCCCACCCGCCGAAGGACGGAGGTCCCGGTCGTGGCGTCGTCTTGCGCGTACCCGTCGGCACGATGCCGGCTCGTAGCATGTTGGACAGCGTCAGGCGGACGCCGCGCGTGCCGCGATCCAAGCTGTGATTGTTCGCTGTGGACAGCACGTCAAAACCGACGCCGCGCAGATCACCGATCATTGAGGGATGAAAATTGAACGCGGGATAACTTGCGTAGACGGTGCCGTCGAAACGACGCCCGGGATCGCGGACCCGCCGGCCGAAGCCGGCCGTCCCCTGCGCTGCGGGCCCTTCGAAATTCGCGTAGGCAATGTCCGCCGCGCCGATCAGATGTCGGACCCGCGGCGAGAAGAGCGACGCTGCACCCCCGCGGCGTGCGTATGCCTGACGTTGCAAGCGACCGTGGAACAGCAGGTCCCCGGCGACCGCAACGTCGATCGTCTTGCCTGTCGTGCAGGCACCGGCGAATGCCATGGTCTTCGCGGACGATGCGGCAGCGGGAGCGCCTGTGACGAGCAATGCCGTCAGGCCACCGGCAAGAATGCCGGGCAGGCGGCGGTCGACATGGCTGAGGCGGGGCGGCATGGCAGGCAGGTTCGCAGTACGTCGGGTTGATTCGTTTTCCTCCTTCTTTGGTGTGGGATCGGTGGGTGCGGTTCAAGCTTCGCGGTCGCCGCATCGCGTCGTTCGACTGGTCATGTCGCTTTTGAGCCGCGGCGGATCATGGCAGGACTGCTGATCAGGCATGCAACGCGTCGGCGTTGGCGGCCCTCGATGCATGGGAGCGCAGGTGTGGTCAGCATCTTCGACATCTTCAAGATCGGGATCGGGCCATCGAGCTCGCACACAGTCGGGCCCATGGTGGCGGCAGCGCGTTTCTTGACGCGGCTGGATCGCTCACGGATGACGGGCGCGGTCGCCCGCGTGACCTGCCGGCTCTATGGATCGCTCGCGTTCACCGGTAAGGGCCACGATACGGACCGCGCAATCATGCTCGGTCTGGCGGGTGCACGGGCGAGCGATATTGACCCTGCCGACGCGCACGCGTTGACCGCGCAGATCGCAACGGACCGGGTGTTGCGGCTCGGCGGCGGTAACCCGATCAGCTTCGACCCGGCGACCGACATCATCTTTGATTATGATACGCCATCGCCGGGGCACCCCAATGCGCTGACGCTGACGGCCTACGATCGCACCGGCGTGGTTTTGGTCGAGCGGCTCTATTATTCCGTCGGTGGCGGGTTCGTCGTCACAAGCGAGCAGTACGACGCGCAACTCCCGGCCGGTGGCGAGATCGGCGGTGCGGAGGTTCCCTATCCGTTTTCGAGCGGCGCTGAGCTTTTGGCGCTGTGCGCCGGTGAGGCGCTGTCGATTGCCGAGATCGTCCTGAAAAACGAGCGCGCGCTGCGGCCAGCCGAGGACGTAGATGCCGGGATAGATCGGCTCCGCGAGGCGATGATGGCGTGCGTGGATCGCGGGTTGCGTGAGGAGGGTATTCTTCCCGGTGGGCTGTCGGTCCGGCGACGCGCGAAGGGGCTTTACGAGCGCGCGCTTGCTGAGACCGCGCGGAACATGACGTTTCCGCATCAGTGCATGGACCGGATCAGTGCGTTCGCCATCGCTGTCAATGAAGAGAACGCGGCGGGAGGTCGGGTCGTCACGTCGCCGACGAACGGGGCAGCGGGGGTGATCCCGGCTGTGCTGCGGTACTATCTCGACCTATGCCCCGGCGCTGATCGCGGTGGCGTGCACATTTTTCTCCTCACGGCGACGGCGTTCGGCGGGATCATCAAGCAGAACGCCTCGCTCTCGGGTGCGGAAGTCGGATGTCAGGGGGAGGTCGGCTCCGCGAGTGCGATGGGGGCGGCAGGACGTGCGGCAGCGCTCGGTGGTACGCCGGAGCAGATCGAGAACGCGGCGGAAATCGCGCTGGAGCACCACCTCGGGATGACGTGCGATCCGGTGGGTGGGCTTGTTCAGGTGCCGTGCATCGAGCGCAACGCCATGGGTGCCGTGAAGGCGGTCAATGCCGCATCGCTCGCGCTTGCCGGTGATGGGGAGCACATCGTCTCGTTCGATGCGGTCGTCGAGACGATGCGCCAGACCGGCCTGGACCTGCAGTCGAAGTACAAAGAGACGAGCGAAGGCGGGCTCGCCGTCACCGTGGTTGAATGCTGACCGTCTGATTGCCGCGCGCAGTCCGCCCTCACTGTTTCTTCTTCAGCTTGATCCCCTTCAGGAGGTCCTTGACTTTTTTCTTCTGTTTTTGGTTCAGCTTCAGGCGGACTTTCGGCTTTGATTTTTTCGGTCGGCCGATTTCTGGGCGGCCGGGCCGCACTGGTCTCGTCGAGGCCCGCGGTCTGGCGCACCAGATGCGCCGACCGTTCTTCGCGATCGAATAGCTCTGGAAGCCGCGCGGTACGGCCTTGCGGGAAGCATATTGCTTGAAGCCGCGCGGGCACTTGGGTCCGGAGCCGTGGCCGGGGCGCTTGCCGTGGTCGCCACCACGCTTTGGTTTGCCGCACCAGATCGTGATGCCGCTGCGTGAGGCGCGATACGAACTCCAGCCGCGCGGCACAGCCTTCTTCGACGCGAACGATTTGAACCCGCTTCGGCATTTCGGACGTGGGCCGGGCCGCACGGTTTTGTCCTTGCGTGCGCAGAAAACGCGGATGCCGTTGCGGCGTGCGACGTAGGATTTCCATCCCTTCGGGACAAGCTTGCGCACAGGGAACGGCAGCCATCCCTTGCGGCAGATCGGTCCTGGTCTGACGACATCGGTCGGCTTGCGTCCGCACCACACGGTGATCCCGTTGCGGCGGGCCCGGTATGATGTCCAGCCGCGCGGCACAGCCCCTTTGGTGCGAAAGCTCGTGAAGCCGCGGCGGCATGTCGGTCCTTCGACGCGGCCAGGTTTGGCGCACCAGATCGTGAGGCCGCGGCCGGACGCGCGGTAAGACTGCCAACCGGACGGTACGGCCTTGCGAGAGGCATATTGCCGGTAGCCAGCGCGGCAGGTCGGGCCGGTTTCGACGCGCGGGCGCCCGCACCACACATTGCGGCCATTTTTGCGGGCGCGGTAGGACTGGTAACCACGGGGCACGTCTGCCCGGCGTGCGAAAGGTGTGAAACCGGCCCGGCATTTCGGTCCCTCGACGGGGGGTGGTGCTGCCTTACGGCGGCCGCACCACACGGCCTGGCTGCCGCTTGCTGCGCGATACCGGTCCCATCCGCGGGGCACGTCGGCGCGACGTACGAAGGTGGTCCATCCGGCGCGACATTGCGGCGCCGGCTCGACAACGCGGCGGCGCTCCCGGCCGCACCAGATCGTGATGCCGCCACGGCGTGCGCGATACTTGCGCCAATCGGACGGCACGGCACTGCGGGAGGTAAATGTGCTCCAGCCGCTGCGGCATCGCGGACCGGCGATGGGTTTTTCGGGCCTCACGGGGCGCGGAGTTACCGGCAGCGGTGTTGGCGTGATGGTGCGGGTCGGGCAAATGAGGCCGCCGCCGCCCACCTTGATGAAGGCTGATGCCTGATCTCCGAGGGCGCTCGCGTTCCCGAACGTGCCGGCCGCCGGTTCGGCGATGGCGATGCTGGCGCTGACGCGGCACCTGTCACTCTCCAAATCGGCGGCGTCGAAGTGTGTGCTGAAGGTCAGCGGGAGGGTTTCGCCCGCGCCGAGGCGTGCAGCCGGATGACTGCAGGTCAGGCCATCCGCACCGTTGGCGCAGACCCATGGGGCCGACGGGACGCCGCCGAGCGCTGCCGCGGGCAGGCGGGCGCGCAAGGTGACCGGACCGGCGAACGGCGCCGCAGCCGCGTTCACGAGTTCGGCTGACCAGTCACACGCGACGCCGCCACCGAGCGCTGAGCAGACGGCCGCGGCAGGCGACAACTTGATTTGGAGATCTCCGGTGGTGTGATCACACACAGAAGCTGGCACGACTGCCGTGGCCATCGCGGTATCGTCGGCCGGGTCGGTGTTCGCGGTATCGGGATCAACGGGTGTCACGATCCGGGCCGACGAGGATACCGCGCAGCCGTACGCTTTGGTGATCGCGATCGGCGTGCGCACCCACGAGAAAAGGACCGCGCGTCCGGACGGCGGCAGGCGCAGCGGCGCGGCCGTATGGGTACAGCGCTGACCGTTTGCGCTCGGGGCGCAAGACCATTCGGCCAGCGCGGAGGGCACACTTTCACTCGCCGGGCCGTGCTCTTCGTCGACGACGAGTGCACCTTCGAAGGCGCGCGTGCCGCGGTTTTCAATGGTGGTGCGGAAACCGCAGACCGCATCGCCGGCAATCCGCACGCATCCGGCCGGGTCAGCGGCTTTCTCGATGCTGATGTTGGTCGGCCCAACAGGTGCGTCACAGCCGGGCTTGTCGACGAACGCGGTAGCGGCTGCGCTATCGTCTGTCAGCCGCGAGTTGCGCCACGAGCCGCCCGGTGCCTCGACAACATGTGCGGTATTGGTGAGCGTACACGCGGCAGCCGCGGCGGGGATGTCGATCGAGACGTTGAACGCGACGCTGGCGCCTGCAGCGAGAAATACCGAACGGCGGCAGGCGAATGTGTCCGGTGTGGAGATAAACCCGCAGGTCCATGACACGCCATGTTCCGGCACGCGGATGAGTGCGCCCGCGGGCAACGCAAGGACATTGTCCACCACGCGGAGATCACCTGCATAGGGCCGTGAGGCGCTACGGTTGGTGACCCGAACCTCGTAGTCGCAGCGATACGCACCGCCCACAGCGTAGCATTTTTTTCCCGCTGACTTCGTGAGCGCTAGGTTGGTGCGATATGCCGGGCGCGGCGGCAGTTTGTCAGTCGGGCCCTCTGGCGGCGGCGTTGGTGCGATCTTGCGCGGGCGACGTTTGGGAGCCCGTCGCGCAACCCGGGCAGCGGGCTGCCAGATCTCGACGTCGCCGGTGTGTCCAGCCTTGGATGCGTCACCAAACAGGCCGTCATAGTCGCTGAAATAGCTGGCGCGCGGCGGCACGTTTTGCGGGCGCACGAGTGTGACGTCCTTGCCCTGGAGCCCGTGAAGATCGTTTTCATCCGCTTCACCGAAAGGGCGGCCGGGTGCGAGCCGTTCACCGCTCGCCCAAAGCATGCTGTCCCGCGCGGTGAAATCAAGCGCACCGTCTTCGCCATACCCGTAGCCGAGCGCAACGCCGCCGTTTGATGCGAGGTAAGGGTCCGGGAGGCCGATGGCGTAGGTCTCGGCGACCGCGGTCCAACGCGACGGGGTAGCCGGATCATCCGGGCTTTCCGCCGCAAAGCGCATTACGCCCGAGCGGCCGGGCGCGGCGAATTCCGCGTAGCTGTAACTTCCCCGCGCGGCCCCGCGGCGGGCGAGATACATGCGTCCGTCGGCATCAAACGCGATATCGGTGATGGGGCCCGGCTCGGCTTTTTGCTCTGACGCAGCCGTGGCTGGCAGGGTCGCGGCCACGTCGAGCTCTGGTCGGGCTTCGCCGCGAAATCCACCGTCGCGGGCGAGGGCGATCGACCAGACGCGTTGATCGCCTTCGACGGCGTAAAACAAGCGGTTTGCGTGGACCGCGATCCCCTGCACGCGGCGGCGCGGCTGGGTCATGCCCCATGTCGTGGGATCGCTCGCGATGAACGCTTCGTTCGTAATCTCGGCGCGCGCGCCACGATCCGCGACCGGGTCGAGCCCGCCGGCGATGCGCCCCTCGAGGCCATGGTCAAATGTTTCGGCCAGCGTCCCGTCTGCCGTAATCCGCTGGATAAGCCCGGTTTCGAGGTCGGACGCATAGAGCGAGCGGCTGCGCGCGTCCCACGCAAGATCGCCGATGCCGGGTGCTGCATTCTCCGGCAGCGTTGCGAAAACCGACGCCTCGCCGGTTCGGCCATCGATCTTCCAGATTGTCCCGGGGCCGCCGCCGAGTTCTTCACCGAACTGTCCTGGCATGAAGCGGGCACCCTCGGCGCCACGACGTAGCCGATCAGGCGCGCCATTTCCATCCGCGTCCGGGCCGACGATCTGCAAACCGTAGTGGCTGGTGGCGCCGAGATACGTGTTGGGTGGCTCAGCAGTGTCCACGGTGATCGCGAAGACCTGGCCGATCCGGCGTGCTGGAATTTGACGCGTGATGATCGGGACGACGCGTTGGCCTTCCGGTCCGGCTCCAAGGCCGCGAAGGGAGAGAAATTGCGCTGCCGGTCCGTCCAGGTCGATGACGAAATGATCGAGCGGGTTGGCGTCAATCGGCAGCGGCGCATCGCTCTGGGTAATCCCGGAAAAGCCGGTCGTCACCGCATCGCCGGGCGCAAGTACGAAGTCTGTGGTCGCTGCGCCATCTGCACGCGCATCGTCGAGACCGCTGTCGTCGGCGAAGGAGAATTTTGGCGTGGCAATCAAGGTTGCGAGCACGAGGACCAGCGTGCCGATGATCGCGCCAACAGCCGGACGGCGACGTGCATAGAACCTGCCGATGAGCGACATCATCAATCCTCCCCGGCGGCACGCGATCGCGATCGTCGCCTGCCACCCTTGCCGCACCTTATACACCCTTTCGTGAAGGAGGCATGAGCGCGAGCGTAAACAGCGTTGCCGCGCAGGAGAAAGTGCGCGGCGTTTCACACAGGTGACTGGAAACGTCAGAGACGTGTCGGCGCGATCAGCTCGAGACGTTGCCAAAGACCGTGAAATTCGATCGCGGGCCGGCGTCTGCCCGGGCGAGGTCGGGCCCGAATGCGCGGGCGTGATCCATCGTTCGGATTGCGCCGCCAGGCGTTTCCGTAAGCATATTGTTGGTGACGAAAACGGTGCCTGCGCCTTTGACGCCGGTAATACCGATGCCGATCCCGGCGCGGCGGATCAGGTTGCCCGTGGCTGTCACGTTCCGCATGTAGCGGCCCCAGCCGATCGCCAGCCCAACGGTCGGTGCGTTCTCGATGACGTTGCCCGTGACGGCCGTGTCGGCTTCGACGCCGATGCCGATTCCCCGCGCATCCGGGTCGTCACGGAGCGCGAGATTGCGGATCAGGTTGCCCTGCACGACCGCGAGCCGGCCACCGTCATTGAAGTTGGTAACCGAGATTCCCGTGGCGGCACCGTCGATCAGGTTATTGGCAATCAAGGCGCCATCGAAGCCGAACTCCGCATAGAGCGCGACCTCGCCGAGACGCAGGCAGTGATTGGCGACCATCTGGATGTCGGAGGCGGCGTTGCCGCGGATGGCCGTAAAGGCACAGTCGGTGATGCGGTTGTTGAGGACCTGAACTGCATCGGCGCGGAAGATATTGATGCCGTTGCCGTTCTGCCCGGTGCCGCCAGCGCGGTCGGCGATCCGGCGGACGATGTTGTTGACGACGATCGTGCCGTCCTCGCCTTTTTCCGAGCGCCAGACCCGGATGCCGTTGTTCCCGCAGCGCTCGATCCGGTTGTTCTCGATCCGGCTGTCGCGGCCGTTACGCGTGAAGATTGCTGTGTCACCGCAGTCCGTGATCGTGCAGCGGTCGATCCGGGCGTGGCAGCCTTCGAGTGCGATCCCGTTGACGAGACTGTTCGCGACAGCGAGATCCCGCAACTCGAGCTGGAAGGCCCCCTCACCTTGGATGAGCGCGCCGGTGGGGCGGCGATTGTTTCGCGTGACGAACGGGCGGCGGCGACCGTCGAGGGCAAGGCCTTCCAGGTGGACGTCACGTGCACCGCGGATCGCAAAGAGCGCAGGGCCGCCCGCGAATTCGATGATGCTTTGTCCGGCGACGCCGATGAGGTGCGCATGATCGGGGAGGGAAATATCCGCGAGCCGATAACGACCTGGCGGAAACAAAAGTGGTGTGCCGGTTTTTGCGGTCTCCGCAATCGCCCGGGAAACTGCGCGTGACTGGTCCGGTGCGTCGTCCGCGTCGCGCGATGCCACCGTCACGCCGAACTCGGTGATCGCGCGGAATGGTGCGCTTGCTGCGCGCTCGGCACGCGTTGTCGCAGCCGCTGGCTTGGTCGGGCCGGCTGTGAGCGCTGCCGCAGTCAACAGGCCGCTTCCGAGAACGGCGCGGCGGCTCGCGTCCGGCAGGTCCATCGTGCAGTGCTCCTTGGCGACGGCCGGCTCTGATGCGCTCGCACCGCCGTTCATCGCTTGAGCACCTAGAGATGCAGAGATTGGGCCATGCCCCGCTAAGCCGTCGCGTGTGCCTCAGCCGCCAGCCAATCGATCAGCGCTCTGAGACCGCGCAGGATCTCGACATCCCCAGGGCCCGGAACCGATGGCTCGGCCGGCACATGGACGAAAAGTGCATCCGTTCGCTCCGGTGCGCGCGCCGCCTCGACCAGGCTGCGATGGTAAACGGCGTTGCATAGATATCGGCCCGGATCGTCCGAGATCGTTGCTGTCACGCCAGCGCGGTGGAGCGCCGCGATCGCGTCGGATAGAGCCAGCCGGGTTTGGAGCTGCGCGCCGACACCGGGCATGAGTTCGCCCTCGTCCGGCATGCATCCGTCCGCATCGGGCGAGCCGTCACAGAAATTGTAGGCTGCGCGTTCGAGTTCGATGCCGAGAGCGTCTTCAGCCACGCCGAAATGCACCGCGATACGAGGTGAGAGGCGGGCATGCAGCGCTGCGACAGCGGCGGGCGCTTTGTCCCAGACGGTCTCGAGCGTTGCGGTATGGAGGATAAGGTCGGGTCGATCGTCGCTGAGTTTCCCAAGCGCTTCGACGAGCCGCTGCGTTCGGTTGACGGGGACGTCCGGGAACGGGCCGAAGCTCGTGAGCAAAATATGGATCGGCTCACGCGACATGGGCATTGCCGGTCGCCCGGTCCGGTTCGAATGCGCGCTTCGCGGTTGTCACGAGGGTCTCGGCGCCGGCCGACGGCGCGAGTGTGCCCGCACGCACGGCCTGCTCAACCTCGGCAATCGCGGCGGTGACGGTGGGGTTCCTCGCCCAGGTTTCGCGCAGTTCCGCCTCGACCATGTCGTGCATCCACCGCACAGCCTGATCGGCCCGTTTGGCGGCGAGCGCACCCGCTTGGTCCAGCGTCTCGCGATGGGCGTCGATGTCCCGCCAGACCGTATCCAGACCGGTGTTCCGCAGCCCTGAGATCGCGCGCACCCGCGGATGCCAGATCGCGTCCGGCGGGGTCAGGATATGAAGTGCGCTGCGGTACTCGCCGGCTGCATGTTGCGCCCGAGTGGCATTGTCTCCGTCGGCTTTGTTGACCGCGATGATGTCTGCGATCTCCAGGATACCCTTTTTGATCCCTTGCAGTTCATCGCCGGCGCCGGGCAGCGCCAGAAACAGAAACACGTCGACCATGTCGGCAACGGCGATTTCCGACTGGCCGACGCCAACGGTCTCGACGATGACCACGTCGAAGCCGGCTGCCTCACACAGCGCCATGGTCTCACGGGTCTTTCGGGTTACGCCGCCGAGCGTGCCGGAAGTCGGAGAAGGGCGGATAAAGGCGTTTGGGTCCGTGGCGAGTTTGGCCATGCGGGTCTTGTCGCCAAGGATCGACCCACCGGTGCGCGCCGACGTGGGATCGACCGCGAGGACGGCCACGCGATGGCCGGCAGCGGTCAGGTTGGCGCCGAGCTGGTCGATCGTGGTCGATTTCCCGACGCCCGGCACGCCCGTGATGCCGACGCGGTGGCGGGCCGGCGTTGTCTGCGGCAGCAAAAGCTGAAGCAGCTCCTGTGCGGCTGCGCGATGATCTGGCCGCGTGCTTTCGACGAGCGTGATGGCGCGGGCGAGCGCGGCGGTTTCGCCAGCACGAACGCCTTGCGCGAGCGCCTGCGGATCAAGCTGGCGCCGAGGGCTGGTTGAGTTGCGCGTCGTCGACATGACGGGCCTGTCGCGTCTCGCGGGCGTAAACGAGCGGTGAGATAGCAGCGACGGACCGGTTCGCAAACGTCGGATCGGTCGTTCGGCCGGCGCGCCGACTGGCGACATGTTTGTGATCGCAGAGCGCCGCGGGTATCACGCCGTCGCGGCGCTTGTGGTTTTCCGACGATTGAGCCAGCGTCCGGCAAAGAGTGCGGTCATCGAGGCATAGGTGCGCCATGTCAGTCGAGCAAGTTGCGTTAATGGTTGCCGCCTTTGCGGCCATCGTGGTGCTGTCGATTGTCATCGGGTTCGGGCGGCGGCTTGATGTTGGCGCGAAAGTCGCCGGGGTTGCGCTTGCGCTGTTGATCATCGCACTGCCGTTCGTGTTGATCCCACAGCTCGAGCGGGCGCGGACGGCAAGCGCGCCGCCCATAAACGTGCCGGCTCCAGAGGATCTGAACGCGATCGAGCCGAGGGCTGGTGGAGCGACACTGCCAAAACCGGCTGCGCCGACACCTGTCCCGACGACGGCACCGCCCGCAATCGATCTGCCCGATGCGCCGGAGGTTGCGAGCGCGGAAGAGACCGAAGCGGTCGACGCGCAGGCAGGCCGGGTTGCGGATGGTAAGTTCGATACGGTCGAGGTGCTATTCGGCACAGACCGGGAGGTTATCCGCGCGGACCGTTCCGACGCGGAGAACGTTTCGTTCGGTGCGGGCAGGGCGCGCAAACTGACGCTCGGTGCGTCGACGGTCAGCATTCCGAAAGACCATACGCCGGGGTTGATCGAGCGGCCGTGGGAAGTCTCGGTTTTCTCGATCACGCTCTACCGCCAGAAGGAAGATCCGGCGAAGCACTTCACGGTCCAGAAACTCGGCATCCTCGATGAGCCGGCGTTCATTGCGGCCGCCAACGCGGCCCTCGACGGCGGCGGGGAAGACGCCGGCACGGCGGTGGTTTTCGTTCACGGCTACAACAACGATTTCGAGAGCGCGCTCTTTCGCACCGCGCAGCTCGCCTACGACATGCGTTTTACCGGCGCGCCGTTCATGTATTCCTGGCCGTCCGCAGCAGGCTACACGACCTATGAATACGACCAGCAGAGCGCGCGGCAGGCGAGTGACCATCTGCGTGCGTTCATCGAGATCGTGGCGCGAAAGACGCAGGCGCAGAAAGTCCACCTCGTGGCGCACAGCATGGGGAACGACGTGCTGATGGAGGCGCTGCGCGAGTTGCGGTTTCGGTACGGCACGCAGGAGGAGCTAAAACTTTCGCAGGTCATTCTCGCGGCGCCGGACGTTGACCGGGATGTGTTCAAGCGGCTCGCGCGCCAGATCCGCGGCATCAGCGACGGGGTCACGCTCTATGCATCGGCGAACGACCGGGCGCTGCAGATATCCCGCACCTATGCGGGTGGGATCGCGCGGGCTGGCGACGTGCCGGAGGATGGGCCGGTCGTGCTGCCGGGGGTCGATACGATCGACGTCTCGGAAACGCAGCAGGCCTTTCTCAGCGCCAATCACAACTCGTTTGCCGAGGCTTCCGAGCTGGTGAAAGATATCAGCGCGCTCGTGCGCACCGGCGTCCGGCCGCCCGCGCGGCGCACGCCGAGCCTTGTTGCCGTCCCCTCCGGCGCGGCGACGTACTGGCGATTTCCTGGGCCGTGATGCAGCGCATTGATCGGCGAGAAGCGCGGTGGGCTTGCGGCCGGGACCTTCGGCCTCGCGACGCCGTCTGGTCCGCCTGATACATCCACACGATGCCCGAGCTTCCAGAAGTCGAAACAGTGCGCAGCGCACTCGCACCTGTCATGACGGGCCGTCGTTTCGCGCGCGTTCTGCAGCGGCGTCCTGATCTGCGCTGGCCGTTTCCCGACCAGTTCGTCGAACGGTTGGAGGGGCAGCGGATCGACACCGTGCGCCGGCGCGCGAAGTTTTTGCTCCTCGATCTATCGGGTGGTGAAACGCTGATCGTCCATCTCGGGATGTCGGGGCGCATGACGGTCATTCCGCCCGAGGGTGACGCCCGGGAGACGGCGAATTACCATCACCGCATTGGTGGATGGTCCGCGACCGAGGCGACGGTCGAGGAAGATGTTTTTGCCGCGCATGATCACGTCGTCTTCGATCTGGATGACCGCTCGCGCATTCTCTTCAATGACCACCGGCGCTTCGGGATGATGGATCTCGCGCTGACGGAGGCGATCGAGACATCGAAGCATTTCGCGAGAATGGGACCCGAGCCGCTCGGCAACGCTTTCAACGCCGCGCATCTCGATCGGGCGCTCGCCGGCAAGGCTACGCCGATCAAGTCTGCGCTGCTGGATCAGCGGATCGTTGCCGGGCTCGGCAACATTTATGTCTGCGAAGCGCTCTGGCGCGCGGGTATTTCGCCCCGGCGGCTCGCTCGGACGGTGGTTGGCGCGCGGGCGGCGAGACTTGTCCCCGCCATTCGGGACGTGTTGCGCGATGCGATCGCGGCAGGCGGGTCGACGTTGCGCGACTATGCCCACACCGACGGTTCGCTCGGGTATTTCCAACACACCTTCGCCGTCTACGACCGCGCGGGTGCGCCGTGTACGCGTGACGGCTGTGGGGGAACGGTCCGCCGTATTCCGCAGGCGGGCCGGTCAACTTTTTATTGCGGTACCTGCCAGCGGTAGATCAGGTTCGCGGTCCGTGCGATTCGATATCGTGCGCGGCGCGTAGCGACGCCGAAGTGCCTGCCGCAGCACCCCAGCCCGGAGACGTCGCCCATGGCTTACGAACACATCATCAGCGAGACCCGCGGGCACGTTGCGCTCATCACGCTCAACCGTCCGTCGGCGATGAATGCGCTGAGCCCAGAGCTTGTCGAGGAACTTGGCCGCGCCGTCGATGGGCACGAAGCGGACGGTGATGTTGCCTGCCTGGTGATTACCGGCTCGGAGAAGGCGTTCGCTGCGGGCGCGGATATCAAGGCGATGGTCGACAAGACCTACATTGATGCCTACCGCGACGATTTTCTCGGGAACTGGGATCGCATCGCGCGCTGCCGCAAGCCGGTGATCGCGGCGGTCGCGGGGTATGCCCTCGGGGGCGGCTGCGAACTCGCGATGATGTGCGATTTCATCGTGGCGGCCGACACGGCGCGGTTCGGGCAGCCAGAGATCCAGCTCGGTGTGATGCCGGGCGCCGGCGGGACACAGCGGCTCGCCCGCTTCATCGGGAAGGCGAAGGCCATGGACATGTGCCTTACCGGGCGAACGATGGACGCAGCGGAGGCCGAGCGCAGCGGTCTTGTAAGCCGCGTGGTACCAGCGGATGATCTCGTCGAAGAGACGATGCGGATCGCGGAGAAAATTGCTGAATTTTCCGCTACGGCCACGATGATGACGAAAGAGAGCGTCAACCGCGCGTTCGAGACCACGCTTTCGGAAGGCGTGCGCTTCGAGCGGCGGGTGTTCCACTCGATGTTCGGCACGGAAGATCAGCGCGAGGGCATGTCCGCGTTCATCGAGAAGCGGACCCCGAACTTCCGTGACACCTGAGACGACGTCGCGGCGGGCCTGGGTGGACGATACATCCCAAGCTCCGGCCGAGCTCAATCGATGACGCTCGATGCCGTCCGCGACGGAGGGAAAATCGCGGTTGCCCGCGTGCTTGCAAAGATCGAGGAACGCCCGGACGACCCCGGGGTCATTGCCTTGCTCGACGCGGCATGGGCAGCGCCTCACGCCCAGATCATCGGACTGACCGGACCGCCGGGCGTCGGAAAATCCACGCTGATCGATGCGCTCATCAAGGAAAATCGACGCGCCGGGCGGCGCATCGCGGTCGTTGCGGTTGACCCGTCGTCGCAGCGCACCGGCGGCGCGCTTCTCGGCGACCGGACGCGGTTTGGTGACCGCTCTGCCGATCCGGATGTTTTTGTGCGCTCGCTGGCGAGCCGGGGCCGGCTCGGCGGCCTGGCGGATCTTGCGTTTCCGGCGGTGACGCTGCTCGCCGCGCTCTACGATCGGGTGCTGGTCGAGACCGTCGGCGTTGGGCAATCGGAAGCGAGCGTGGGCGATGTTGCTGACGCCGTGGTGCTGTGTGTGCAGCCGGGCTCCGGCGACAGTCTGCAATTTATGAAGGCGGGGATCATGGAGCTGCCCGACGTGGCCGTCGTAACGAAGGCCGATGTGGGTGCGGCGGCAACGCGGGCCCTGTCTGACCTGAATGGTGCGTTCTCACTCGGTGCGGAGAAAAATTCAGTTGACTTCGGTCGAGGGGCGCCTGTGTGTTTGGCCGTATCGGCGGCGGAAGGCACAGGGATCGTGGCGCTCGAAGATGCGGTAGGCGATCTGCTCGCATCGCATGGTCCGCGTAGTGCGCGCTCCGTGCGGGCTGCGGCTTGGTTGGATGGCGTCGTCCGGGCACGCTTCGGCTCAGCCGGTATCAGTGCGTTGCAGGAGGCGGGGGTCGCGATGGGAGGGGATGCGCCGTTCAGCACCGCGCATGAGGCGCTTGCGCGTTTGCGCGTCGTGCTTGCTGCGGATGTGTCACGGGATTCCGGATGAGCAGTTTTCGGGTCGTCGCTGATTCATAGCTGAACGTCAGTGTGGGCGGTGCATTCAGTAGTTTCCGCGCGCTATGAAGGCGCCATTGCGATACTCGGACTTGCCGTAGATAAGTTCTTTTTTCTCTCCCGGCGTTTCAACGCGGCCACCGGCTGCGCGCAGGATCGCGTCTCCCGCAGCCGTATCCCATTCCATCGTCGGGCCAAAGCGGGGGTAGACGTCGGCCTCTCCCGCCGCGACGAGGCAGAACTTGAGCGATGATCCGGTGGCGACGGTTTCGGTGATTGCGTGTTCCGTCAGCCAGGCCTCCGTCTCGGCATCGCGATGTGAGCGGCTGGCGACTGCTAGCGGACCGGCCGCCGGACACGGGCGGATGCGGATCGGCAGCGCGATGCCGTTGCGCACCTCGCAGGCCGTACCTCCCGCCGCATAGAACGTTCGCTCGAGCGCCGGTGCGTGGACGATGCCGGCGACCGGACAACCACGCTCGATCAAACCGATATTCACGGTGAAGGCGCCGCGACCATCGCGGCGCAGAAATTCCCGGGTGCCATCAAGTGGGTCGACAAGAAAGAACCGATCGGCCGGCGCCGTTGCATGTGTCGCGGCATCTTCTTCCGAGATGATCGGAATGTCGGGTGCATGTTTGGTCAAGGCGGCAATGAGTATTTCCTCTGCCGCTCGGTCCGCCGCCGTGACGGGGGTGCCGTCAGATTTTTCCTCCGCTCGCGGGGGTTCGGCGTAGATTTCCATGATCGCGCGGCCAGCATGCTCTGCCGCCGGCAGCAATGCGCGCATCAGCTCCAGATCGCTCATGATGACAGTCCTTCGACGACGTGAGGCATTGCGGGTAGGGGTGGCAATCCCGAAGTCGGCCCGTGGGAGATCCACGCTCGTCCTACGCGGGCTCGACGACCGATGGTTCGACCGGCGTTGCCGCGCGGAGGCGAAAGCGATGCAAATGTTCGTAATGTGGTCGCATCAGATCGTGGAGTCTTTGGGCACGCTCCGGCGCCTCGTTGATGTCGACATACCCACGTGGCTGCGGCGCAAGACCGGTCGAATTCTTCAGGTTCTCATGCCACGAGCCACCGTCGTACCAGCTGTATGATCCGGTATCGGCGCCCGCCTCCCAGGTAAGTGCATCGGGCAGAAAGGGAATGCCCACGGCGGCGCAGTAAGCCGCCACGATGCCTGCCGGGCTCTCGAGGAGGTCGTCACTGTCGACGACGGGCGGCGGCGTGCCGTCACGGTCGCACAGGCGGTCGAACAATTGCCGTTGCTCCGGGAAGGCGAGTTCCTTGAAGTGCACGTCCGGCCAGCGACGCTGGACACTGGTACACACTTTCGCTGCATCGCGGATGAGAAACGAGTGCGTGAAATGGGAGAGAAATTCGTCATCCCAGTGGCGCTCGACGTAGTGCGGGAAGTCTTTGGAGAAAACCGGGCCGGCGGCGGCGGCATCGCGCAGGCGCTGCCAGACCGTCTCGAACGTCAGGCCCGCGCGCCTCGGACTGTCCGCCGTCAGCCGGGGCCATGGTGCGCCTTCGCCCTCGTACCACCATTCACCGAACGGTTCGTGGAAGCAGGTCATGTCACCGCGCTGGCGCATCATCCATTCGAA
>JBCBJG010000042.1:0-15843 GCA_038523655.1 Pseudomonadota bacterium
ACGCAACGCGCTCCTCGGCGGTGGCCTTGCTGTGCACCCGTGTCAGCGCAACATCGCCGCCGAGCAGCCGGCGACCTTCGCCCGTGAACCCGGCCGTGAGGGAGTCCGCGACGATCCCTACGGCCGTAATAATCGCCACTCCGAGCGCGAGGCAGGTCACGAACACGGAAAATCCGCGCAGGCTGCCGCGCAGGTCGCGCAGAGCGAGGCGCCGCACCAATCTGAAATCGAACCGGGATGCGCCGACAGACAGCGCCTCGACGCTCGCGCCGCCTGACCGGGACTGTGCACTCATGATGCGAGGTCCAGCGCCGTCGGATCTGACCGATCCGTAACCTGCTTGGTTGCCTCCAGCGCGGGCTCTTCCAAACGCGCCGCATTTTCCGATGCATTGGCAGCGCCCTGGCGATCATCCACGATGAACCCGTCGGCCATACTCACCACCCGTCCGCACCGCTCCGCCAGATCCCGATCGTGTGTGATCAGCACGAGCGTGACGCCTTTTTCGGCGGCGAGCGAGAAAATCTGATCGACAACAATCCCGCCGGATCGGGCATCGAGATTACCCGTCGGCTCGTCCGCGAGAAGGATGCGGGGTCGGTTGACGATCGCCCGCGCGAGAGCGACCCGCTGTTGCTCCCCACCGGAGAGCTGCGCCGGAAAGTGCGTCAGCCGATGCCCAAGCCCGACCCGGTCCAGCATTTCCTCCGCGCGCGCAAAGGCATCACCGGCACCGGCAAACTCCAGCGGCAGCGCAACATTTTCCGCCGCCGTCATGGTCGGCACCAGATGGAACGACTGAAACACGATCCCGACATCGCGCGCCCGCAACGCCGCAAGTTCGGTCTCGCTCGCCGCGCCGAGTTCCAGACCGGCGATCTCGATGGTCCCCGAGCTTGCGCGCTCCAACCCAGCCATCAACATGAGCAACGAGGTTTTCCCCGACCCGCTCGGCCCGACGATCCCAACCGTTTCACCCGCCTGGATCGCAAAGTCGATGCTTCTGAGGATGTCGACCCGGCCGCTTTGACTATCGAGCGACAACGCCACTTGCTCAAGGCGCAAAGCGGGGACGGTCGGCTCGATCTGCTGGATATCGCGGGGGGTGGTCATCGCGGAATTCCGATCACGTTTGCCCGGCGCGGCTTGCCGGCGAAATGGGAGGCTCGGCGCCAACGACGCCGCGTCTTTGTCTCGCCCAGACGAGACCCCAAATAGGAGTGGTCGCGCGCCTAGCGAGCCGTCAGCCAGATCCCGCATATCGGAAGCTCGATGACCAAAGACAATCAGACGATAAGACGTTGGCCCACTCTGACGGGCCGACGTCTCATTCACCCTACGCGCACAGGCCGCCGCGCGACCGGTCGTGTGCTGCACTTCGCGGTGTTGTTTCTTCTGGCGGCATTCGTGGCTGTCCCGCGGGCTGTGGCGAGCGATCCGATCCGCATTGTTACTTTCGGGGACAGCCTGATCGCCGGCTATGGCGTACCTGCGGGCAAGGCGTTCCCGAACCAGCTCGAGCAGGCGCTACGTGCGACCTATCCAGACATCGAGATCATCAACGCTGGCGTCTCGGGTGACACCTCCGCCGCCGGTCTCGCCCGCTTCGATTGGGCAATTCCGGCTGGGGTCGACGGTGCGCTGGTCCTGTTCGGCGGTAACGAGCTGCTGCGTGGCATCCGCCCGGCTCGCCTCGAGAAAAACCTCGATGCCATCCTGGCCCGGCTCGACAAGCGCAACATCGAGAGCCTGCTGCTCGGCATGAAAGCGCCGAGCAATGCCGGCTCTCGCTACGTGACCGCATTCGATCGCGTGTATCCGACCCTGGCGACTAAACACGATACCTTGCTCGTGGATTTCTTCCTTGAAGGTGTCGCCCTCAACCGGCAGCTCAATCTTCCAGACGGCATTCATCCAAACACAGCCGGCATCGCCGAGATTGTGCGCCGGGTGAAACCGACCGTTGTCAAACTAATCGAGCGGATCGAACGTCGTCGCAGCGCGGGCAGTGATGCGCGCACAGATGAAAAAGATGGGGCGACGACAAGCGGATGATCACCCTCTTCGCTGCGCTTGCGTTGCCGGCCGACGCGCGAGACGCCCTCGCCGATGTATCGGTAGTGCTTCCCGGTGCCCGCCTGATCGATCCGGACGATATGCATATGACGGTCTGCTACTTCGGCCCGATGCCGGAGCCGGTCGCAGACGATCTCTGCAATCGGCTTTCGACGCTCCGCGCTGACCCCATCATCGTCTCCTTCGGTGCCGTTGCCGCCTTCGGCGGCGATCGCGCCCGCTCGATTTACCTGGCGGTCGAGAAAACCCGCGCCCTTGTCGAGCTGCACCGCGCAGTCGCCGGTGTCGCGACCGATGCGGGCCTCGAGCTCGACACCCGCAAGTTCACGCCGCATATCACCCTCGCGCGTCTGCCACGCTCACCGGCCGCAGAGGTCGCCCTCGCGCTGGCGGAAATCGGCCACCTGGACGTTCCGCCCTTTCAAACCTCGACGCTCGGACTTTATACCTCCGCGCGGTCACGGGGCGGTGGGCCGTACATTCTCGAGGCGCAATTCGACCTGAGACCCGACGCGCACGCCGCGCCAAACGCCAATCACGATGAGGACGCACAATGACAGACGACGCGCTATCGGCCGAACTCGAGTCCCTGACGAACTGGACACGGTCTGAGGACGGGACCGCGATTTCGCGAACCTTTACGTTCCGCAACTTCCGCGAGGCTTTCGGCTGGATGACCGCCTGCGCGCTCGAGGCGGAAGCGGCGGACCACCATCCCGAATGGCGCAATGTCTACAAGACGGTCGAGGTCTCGCTGCTGACGCATGATACCGGCGGCCTTACGAAGAAGGACGTCGCCCTGGCGAAAGCCATGGATCGCCACGCCGCCGGATATTTATCCTGACCTTGCTGGCACTGCTTTTACGTTACCAAGCAGGCGCCGTCCCTCTAGCGTAACGTCGTGCGGAGAATAGGCCGTTGGTCAGTCGGGCTTGGCCGAAAAGCCGCTTGCGAACCACTGGACTGATTCCCGCGTAGGCCCTGCAAAGGCCGCTGAAGCGCCTGGGAATGGCGAGACGGGCGCGTAGACAACCTCTGTGCCGCTGCGTTTGATGCCGCACGGACCTCTTTTATCGCGCGCGCCGGCCGGCCCGGACGTTTCGGAGAAAAACCGCCATTCAGTGCTTTGCGAAGCCGTGCAATCCGTTGCGCTGTCGTCTCCACGTCCCGGCGGTAGCTGCGCTCAGTCGGGTCCGCAGAACGGTTCGCCCCGCCGGGCACAGGGTTAATCTCCGACGCCTCCCGCTTCGGCCGACGTACCGGCAGCTCAACATCCCATCCGACATTGCGTAGCCGGGTAACGGGACGCGCCGCAGCCCTCACCTTCCGCGATGGCGTGAGCGTCGCGCGCAAATCGAGCTTCACCGACTTGAGGGCGATCGCCGCTTTTTCCCGTCCGACAGCCGCATACCGATCGTGACGCAGGCGCGCGCGCTCACTCCACGGCTGCGCCCGACACGTGCGCTGTGCATTGTAGGAAGAACGGTAGGCAAACGCGTTCGCGAGCGAGTTGTAGGACTGCCCTGCGAGGTTCCGCATCGTGCCGATCTTGTCGGTGCTTGAGCGGAGAATAAAAAGCTGCGCACCGCTCGAGCACTGCGACTCGCACTTCTGGCTGTCGCTCATGAGGCTTGCGTTACTGCCGCCACGGCGCATCGGCCAGTAGTACCCATCACATAACCGCACGCACATCGTCCGCCGCCCCATGTTCAGCGGACGCTGCGCCGGACGTTGGCTCTGGTCGCCTGCACCGGGTGTCAGAAACGGATTGAAGATCCGCCGCCCATTGCGATCGATCAGGACCTGACCGCGGGGCCCGGGCACCAGGACACGGGGCCGTGCCGGCGCCTTCTTCTTCGGAGCGAAGAGAGAGAAAATCGCTTGGAACGGATTGTTTGCTGACGCCGGCGCTGGATGAGCCACCAGCAGCGAGGCACCCAGGATGCCGCCCAAAACGGTGCCCAGAACGGTACCCAAAACGCGACCAAAGACACCGCCAATGACGCTGGCTGACAAACTGCCGGACATGAGCCCGCACAGGGCTGACGGCCGACGCGGGACGCGCGGCCGGAACAACTCGGACATGACGATACGCAACACTGTCGAAACGAGGTCGAGCGGGACGAAAACGGGCTCGCTGGCTGCAAGCCACCCACACACCGGCCCGCACATCCGACATTGCCGCAACAGGGAAAATAAACCCTGAAGGCGCAGCGCCATATGCCGGCGATTGCGTTACGAGATCATCGCCAGCCGTGCCGGAACGAAACAACGCCTGTCATTCACGCCGGGAACGCAGCGACATCCGCGCTGGGAGTCTCGCGCTGAATGCAAGCGGACCATGCTTACGCGAACGTGCGTGATGGCTCCGTTTGCACCCACGTTCTTAAACCACGAAGTGGAGTATCAGCCACAATTCGGAGCGTGGCAGACGGCGCCGCGGAGCCCGTCGTCAACGGAGCAAAGGCTTAGCGGTTGTTGCCGAAAGCCTGCTGGAAGAAGGACCGCGAACTCCGGCCCCGGTAGGTCGATTTCGGGCGGATCACGTTGACACGCTTCGGCGCACCAAAACCGCGAGCGCGACGGGGAGGCCGCGATTGTGCCCGCCGCCGAGATTTCGCCGCCGCCTGCGGATCACCCGCAGTGGGTGCGACGGACACGCTGCTATTGGCGACGACGTAGCCGACGGATGACCGCCGCGCCATGCGCCGCGCTTTCCGGCTCTCTGATGCAAGGAACCGCTTGAGCCGTCCCTTCGATTGCAGGCTTGCGTAGAGTGTGTGGCGGGCCAGGGCCTCGATTTCCCAGGGGTCCGGCTTGCACTTGCACGACGGGTTGTGCTGCGCCTGATACCGCCACGCCGTCGGCAACGCGCTGTAGCGTCTGCCCTGGCGGTCGACCATATCAGCCGGCTCCTGACCCGGATTCTCGTAGTAGTAGAGGCGTGTCGGCGCTGCGCAGCTATTGCGGCAGACATTTTCATCCACCGACAGATTGCTCTTGGACGTCGAAAAGCTCACCGGCCACATGAATCCGTCACACGAGCGCACGCACATGGTCCGATAGAGTCCGGACTGCGGGACGCGGCGCCGCGTCGGTCGGCTATACTGGCCGAACGGGTCAAGAAAGAGATCGTTTGCGCCATCGCCGATCAGGTTCGAGCGGCGCACTTTGCGGATGTACTTCGAGTTGTTGTTCACGGACCGACCAACGGTTCGACGCCAACTTCGATCGCTGCGCAGCGAGCGCGAGAAATCATCGTCGGCTGTCGGCACGATCATCGACTGGGATGCGCCATCGTCGACGGGAGGTAACTTCGGCGTCTTCGCCGCGACAAGCGCCGCGTCATCAGGACCGTAATGCGCAGTTTTCCAGTCGTGGAAGACCGCACGCTCACTCGCGAGGAAGACAGCGACGGAACCCGCAGCGGCGATGGAAACCATACTCACCGTCGTGGCGCTTGCCGCGAAACCACTGAGTAATGTCCGAACCGTTCGTCCAACCAACGCCATACCCATAACCCTACACATCACCGCCCCACGCGTTACCGAAACCTTAACGGCGGCATGTTGTCGTGCCAACCAAAAACGCGGTTTACGGATCGAACCATCCCGCGATGATCGCCATACAGATGGTCTTGATCCACCGTCTCGCCGCGGCACCGGTACAAAGCAACTGCCACCCGATCACTTCCGCGCTTGCTCGCACAAGCCGCCCGATCCGGGAGCAAAATCTCAAGACAAGGTTGACGCCGGTCGAGGCCACCGTGTCCGCCGCTCTCCGTTCAGCGACAGCCAAAACCCTGCGGACTTGGTTTGGATAATCTCCGGATGCGCAACCGGTTCCCGCTTGGCGCGGAGCGAGCGCGCCGCAGCTGCGCCGCTCGCAGCGAGTGTGTGACCCGCCTAGCAGCAAGCGTCAGTCGATCGTGAGGATTATTTTCCCCTTCACTTCCCGGCGGGCAATCGCATGCAGGGCATCACCGATCTCCTCGAGCGGCCGCACGGCATGCAGATGCGGCGCAAGCTTGCCCTCGGCGACCCATCCGAGCACCTCGGCCACGTTTGCCCGATGGGCAGCGGCGTCGCGATCAACGAACCCACCCCAGAACACGCCGACAAGCGAGCAACCTTTGAGGAGCGGCAGGTTCAGCGGGATTTTAGGCACCTCACCGGCTGCAAACCCGATGACCAGGAACCGCCCGCCCCACGCGGTCGCGCGCACCGCAGGTTCGGCATACGGTCCACCGACGCAATCATAGACGACGTCGACGCCGCGCCCGTCGCTCGCCGCTTTGAGCGCATCCCGCAGATCCTCCTCCGCGTAATTGACGAGCACATCGGCCCCGGCCGCCCGACAAATCTCCAACTTGTCCGCCGATGACGCCGCCGCAATGACCCGCGCGCCGAGGCGCTTGGCGACCTCGATTGCCGCAAGACCCGCCCCGCCGGACGCACCGAGCACCGCAACCGTCTCGCCGTGGGCGACCTGACCCCGGTCCTTCAAGCCGTGCATCGCGGTGCCGTAGGTGACGATGAGCCCCGCAGCGTGCGCATCACTCACCGCGTCAGGAACCTTCACCAGCGTGTCCACCGGCGCGATTACCTGCCCCCGCGCACACCCGTAGCAAAGGTAGGCGCAGACCCGATCCCCTACCGCGAACCCCTCGACGCCTTCGCCAACGGCACTCACCACGCCGGCCATTTCCGCGCTCGGCGAAAACGGTAGTTCAGGTTTGTACTGGTACCGGTTGCGCACGATCAGCGTGTCAAAGAAGTTGAGAGCGCAAGCCGCTACGTCGACGCGCACCTCGCCCGGACCCGGCTGAGGCGTGTCGATATCGCCAATCTCGATGGCATCGATCCCATCGAACGTCGTGCACAGCGCGGCTTTCATGTATTGAGCTTTCGAAATTCAACGGGCCTGGCGCGCAGAGACCGCCAGGAACCAGGCAGAGCGAGAGGCGGCACGCTTACGGCTTTTCCGCACCGCAGGGAATGCACGTCCGCCGTCTGACACGCCCGCAACGCGCCACCCTCGACATCTTTGATAGAGCGAACAGAACCATGCGCGGCTACTTCGCCATCGGCGCGGAGAAAATCTCCAAGCAGCTCAACGTCGGCAATCTCGTCCGCTCGGCCCATGGTTTTGGCGCGAGTTTCTTTTTCACTGTCGGTGCCGCCTACGACGAGGTGGAAGCGCGTGCGGACACCAGCCGGGCAGAGCTGCATCTTCCGATCTATCAGTGGTCCGATCCCGACGCCGTCGCGCTTCCGGCGGGATGTGCGTTGGTCGGCATCGAACTGATCGATGAGGCCGTCGACCTCCCAAGCTTTCGCCATCCGACGGCGGCCGCCTACGTTCTGGGGCCGGAGCGCGGTTCGTTGTCGCCCGAGCTGCTGGCGCGCTGTGATCATGTCGTGCGCATACCGACCCGCTTTTGCGTGAATGTCGCGATGGCTGGCGCGATCACGATGTACGACCGGGTGGTCTCGCTCGGAAACTGGGTCCCGCGTCCGGTCAAACCCGGTGGACCGTCGGAGCCGGCACCGGTGCATGTTCACGGGCAACGCTTTACCCGCAGCGGACGCGCGACCTGACCGCCCGGCCTTGATGCTGCCAGGAATATTGCTTTAGTCAGGACAATCCGATTCGCGCATGGGGCTCCTGCAATGCGTCTTCGCCTGACCGCACTGACCGCCGCTATCGTGGCTTCCGCGCTCACGGCATTCGCCGTGCCGGCCCACGCACAGGGCGCAAAGTTCCTGAAGAGCTTCAAGGACTGGTCGGCGTACAACTACGAGGGCACCGACAAGAAAATCTGCTTCGCTGTCTCACAGCCGAAGGATTTCGAGCCCAAAAATCTCGACCGCAGCGACATCTATTTTTACGTGTCCGACTGGCCGAACCAGAGCGTGAACACAGAGGTCAGCATCAAAGCCGGCTACAGCTACAAGTCCGGCAGCACGACGACAGCGACCATCGGCCCAAACGTGTTCGAACTCTTCACCGACGGCGACAAGGCCTTCGTGCAAAGTCCTGAAACCGAACGCGATCTGGTGCGCGCAATGCGCCGCGGCAGCCGCATGATCGTAAAGGGGCGAAACGCGGACGGCACAGAAACGACCGACGTCTACTCGCTGTCCGGCATCACGGCCGCCTTGAACTACGTCGCCAAGAACTGCAAGTAGCGGCATCGCGCGCGAGTGAATTGCGGGCGACGCGCGAGCAATCTCGCCGCGCGGCCTTCGCGTTTTGATCTCCGGCGCCGATGACCCGTCTCGATACATCCCCTGCAGCCAAACCCGCCGCTTCGGCGCCCGTCGACATGGCGGCGCGTGACCCGCAACGAGGTCCACGCACGGGCCAACTTCCCGTCATCGGCCTCGACCCGGCAGTATTCGACGACGCTCTTGGTGAGATCGGCGTCCCGGAACGCCAGCGCAAAATGCGCCGTGAACAGATCACCCGCTGGCTGTACGTGCAGGGCGCGACTGATTTCGCCGGCATGACCAACATCGCTAAACCACTGCGCGATGCCCTCGCTGCACGCCTAACGCTCGACCGGCCGACGATCGTCGACGAACAGATATCCAACGACGGCACCCGCAAATGGCTGCTCCGGTTGGCAGCCGACGCCAACGCGCGCAACGCGCCAGAGATCGAGACCGTTTACATTCCTGAGCCCGGCCGCGGCACCCTGTGTATTTCAAGCCAGGTCGGCTGCACGCTCAACTGCACGTTCTGCCATACCGGCACCCAGCCGTTGGTGCGCAACCTCACCGCGACCGAGATCGTCGGCCAGATCATGCTCGCACGCGATCGCATTGGCGATTGGCCGGATGGCACCCCGGTCGGCGGCGCGGCACACCTGCCGACGACCGAGCGCAAGATCACCAACATCGTGCTGATGGGCATGGGCGAACCGCTCTATAACGTGGCCAATGTCGCCCGCGCCGTCGATTTTGCCTCCGCCGGTGATGGATTGTCGATTTCGCGCCGACGGATCACGCTCTCGACCTCCGGCGTGGTCCCGCAAATCGGCCCATGGGGCGAACAAGCCGCGACGATGCTCGCAATTTCCCTCCACGCGGTGCGCGATGATCTGCGCGACGAGATCGTACCGATCAATCGCAAGTATCCGATCGCGGAACTGCTCGAGGCCTGCCGGACCTACCCGGGGGTGTCGAACGCCCGGCGCATCACCTTCGAATACGTCATGTTGCGCGACGTAAATGACAGCCTCGCCGAAGCCCGTGAGCTCGTCCGTCTGCTCAAGGGTATCCCGACGAAGATCAATCTCATCCCATTCAACCCCTGGCCGGGCTCGCCGTACACCTGCTCGTCGTGGGAGCGGATCGAGGCTTTTGCCGACGTGGTGAACCGCGCCGGATACGCCAGCCCGATCCGCACACCGCGCGGCCGAGACATCATGGCGGCGTGCGGGCAGCTACGCTCGGAGAGCGTCAAACTGCGCGCTCGCGATCGCCAGCCTCCGGCAGAAGCAGAAGCAGCCGGGGCATCCAGCTGATGTGGCGCTTCCTTGGACGCCTCCTTCTTGTGCCGATCGCGTTCGTCCTCGCTCTTGCGGTCGCGGGCACCGTGCTGGCGTTGCTCGGGTATGAATACTTTGCCGAAATGACGGCCATGCCGTCCGATGACCCTGCCGAGATGCTCGAACGCTGGGCGACCATGGCGGAGGACGCGACACGCCTCGCCGCCTACACGACCGGCGCAAGCATTCTGCCGGCGATCCTTCTCGTCATCGTCGGCGAGGTCGCGGGCATCCGCTCGTCGATCTACTATGTGCTCGGTGCCGGGCTAAGCCTCGCTGCCCTGCCTTTCGTGATGGATCTCGGCGCCTCGGGTGACATCAGTGAGACCGCGCGCGCAGCCTTGCCGACCTTCGCAACAGCCGGGTTCGCAGGCGGGCTGACCTACTGGCTCCTCGCCGGGCGTACCGCAGCCCGCGCCTGAGCAACGTACTTGGCGCTCTCGCGTGATCTATCGATCAGCGCCCGCCGCACGCAGCGCCGCCTCCAGTCGGTCATCTCCCCAGAACATCTCGCCGTCGTCGGTGAAGAATGTTGGCGCCCCGAAAATGCCGAGCGAGGCCGCTTTCTCCGTCTGCTCCCGAAGTCGCCGCTTGAGCGCTGCATCGCTCACCAACGTCGCCGCTCGTGACCCATCCTGGCCGATGGAGACCATGCAATCCGCCAGTATCTCGGTGTGTGCGATATCTTCGGCCGACACGAACACACGCCGGAAAACCTCCGCCACCCACGCGGCGCCCCACCCTTCATCAAGCGCTGCCAACGCAATGCGCGAGGCATAAACCCCGTTCGCTGGAAACGGCGCTGGGTGGTTGAACGCGAGACCGTAGTGCGCCGCCTGCCGCGCCACGTCCTGCCACATGTACCGGAGCTTGGCCGGCTGCTCGAGGAATGGTGACGACTGCCAACCGGCATGCCGGAAGATCGGGCCGAGCAAGAACGGTCGATAATCAATCGAGACACCGGCTGCCTTCGCACACGCCTCGATCCGCATCGCCGTGAGGTAGGAGTAGGTCGAGCCGAAATCGAACCAAAATGAAAGCCGCGCCATCACGATCGAGCCCTCGCGCGATGGAGCGAGCGCCCATCGATGCAGGTCACGGGTTGCACCGGAGCGCGCGACCTATAAGAACGGCGGAGCGCTTCCACCGACCCACGATCGTTAGACCATGCAGAGCGGCATCAACAAGGTCGTGCTCGCCTACTCAGGCGGCCTCGACACGTCCATCATCCTCAAATGGCTGCAGACGACCTACGAGTGCGAAGTCGTCACCTTCACGGCTGACCTAGGCCAGGGAGAAGAACTCGAACCTGCGCGCAAGAAAGCCGAGATACTCGGCATCAAGGAGATCTATATCGACGATCTCCGCGAGGAATTCGTCCGCGATTTCGTGTTTCCGATGTTTCGCGCGAACGCCGTCTACGAGGGAATTTATCTCCTCGGCACATCGATCGCACGCCCACTGATATCCAAACGCCAGATCGAAATCGCCCACGAAACCGGCGCCGATGCCGTCTGCCACGGCGCGACGGGCAAAGGGAATGACCAGGTCCGGTTCGAGCTTTCCTATTATGCGCTAGACCCAAATATCAAAGTCATTGCGCCGTGGCGTGAGTGGGAACTGAGCAGCCGCACCGCACTGATCGACTTCGCAGAAAAAAATCAGATCATCATTCCGAAAGACAAGCGCGGCGAAGCCCCGTTCTCCGTGGACGCCAACCTGCTCCATACGTCCTCGGAAGGAAAAGCGCTTGAAGACCCGGCGCTGGAAGCACCCGAGTACGTCTATCAGCGCACCGTGTCGCCGGAAGACGCGCCGGATACGCCTGCCTACATAGAAGTCGGCTTCGAGGGCGGCGACGCCGTCGCGATTGACGGAAAAAAACTGTCCCCGGCCGAACTCCTTACCGCACTCAACGAACACGGCCGCACTCACGGCATCGGGCGGCTCGATCTGGTCGAGAATCGCTTCGTCGGGATGAAATCCCGCGGCATTTACGAGACCCCCGGCGGCACGATCCTCCTCGCCGCGCACCGCGGGATCGAACAAATCACCCTTGATCGCGGCGCCGCGCATCTGAAAGACGAGCTCATGCCGCGCTACGCAGAGCTCATCTACAACGGCCTCTGGTTCTCACCGGAACGCGAGATGCTCCAGGCCGCAATCGACGCTTCGCAAACCCATGTGACGGGGAGCGTGCGGCTGAAGCTTTATAAAGGGTCCGTCTCGGTGGTCGGCCGGACCTCGCCGTACTCGCTGTACTCGGAAGAACTTGTGACCTTCGAGGATGACCAGGGCGCCTACGACCAGAAGGACGCGGAAGGCTTCATCAAGCTCAACGCGCTTCGTCTGCGCACTCTCGCCGCACGAAAGGCTGCCTCCTAATCGCCAGCCGCGTGTCGCCCCCTTGGACGATACGCGCAGCGGGGGCGCTACGCATTTTCCATCCCCGCCATGAGTGAGGCACCTTTCGGCGGCAGCCAGCTTTTCGCTTCCCCTTCATACGGCGCGCCGGGGGTGCCGCGTACCGTCGTCCGCCACAGCAACCGAGGGTACCGATCAGCGTCGTACCAGGTCGCCGCATGGAGCAGTGACCGGTTGTCCGCGATCACAAGATCACCCGCCCGCCAATGATGCGCATGAACAAATCGGCGCTTAGTCACATGGCGCAGTAGCCGGTCGACAAGCTCCGCGCCTTCACCATCCGGCCCGGGCTCCATCCCGACGATCGGCCCGTCGACAAAATCCATTTGCCCAGAATCGCAGAGGTAAAGCGCACGACGCCCAGTCACCGGATGGCGTCGCACCAGCGGATGGCGCTGCGGCCGTTGATGCGGCGCCACCGCCTGCGGCACGACCCCGGCACGCACATCCTGGCGCCGTCGGCCGATCCAGCTCATCGCATGAATACCGTCGAGCGCCTCGAGCCGCGCCTGGGTGTCAGCATCCAAAGCGTCGTAAGCAGCCGCGCAGTCCGCGAAGAGCGTCTGCCCCTGATCCGACGGAGGTGTCGTGAGCGCGAGCAGCAGCGTGACATCCGGCGGTGGACGGCGATAGCTCTGGTCCGTGTGCCAGTTCGACTGCGCGGGGTATGACACGACCAACTGCCCGTCCGCCGTGTGGCTCGGCGACGGCAGACGCGGCGGCGGGTGTGCACACGGCGGCATATTGGAGAGCACCATGATCTCCGCCTCGTCCGGGTGGAAAAACCGCTCGGTCGTCAGCGTCTCACGGATGTTTTCAACCTCGGGGCCGAACGCCTCGGACAGCGCCACGAATTGGGCCGCGTTGTCAGCGAGCCAGCCGACATCGTGAACGACGAGCAAACCGTGCGCATCGTGCAGCGCCTGCGCGAGAACCACACCGAGTTGCCGGATAGCATCGTCGTCGAGACCGCGCACATCCCGTTGCGCGAGATGCACCGACGCGCCAAACCCGCTGTCCTCGAGAGGACGGATCGATATCGACTGCCGGATATCCATGATTTTTCCTCCACGCATCCGCCTTATCTGCGAGCATAACCCAGCCAGCGCTGTTAGGAACTGTTATCGCACGAGAGCTGAGCGGCGGGGACCGGGTTTTCAGAGACGCAGATTTTGGCGATGCAGATTTCATCAGCGCTGATTACCGGCGGAACCTCGGGCATCGGGCATGCGCTGGCCGGGTCCCTCCGCGCGCGGGGTGTTGATGTGATGACCACTGGTCGGCGCGCGCTGTCCGAGGCGAACGCTGCATCGACACACGTGGCCGGCGACATCACCGATCCAGCCCATCGCGCCCACCTGGCCGCACGTCTCGCCGAGCTACGCGCACCGCGCGCCCTCTTTCACGGCGCAGGCGCTTTTCAGACCGGCCGACTGCACACCCTGACGTCCAAGGACTGGCAGCGCTCGTTCGACATCAACGTAACCGCTCGTTGGGAGCTATCTCGCCTCGCAGCCCCGCTGCTCGCTGGCGGACGCATTCTTTTCATCGGCTCCGATGCGGGCCGCAATCCACGCAACGGTGCGGCGGCCTACTCCGTCGCCCAGTCGGCCAGCGAGACGCTACGCATGTGTCTCCAGGTCGAGCTCGCGGAAACAGATATCGCCGTCACGGGCTTCAAACCCGGCCTCGTGGACACCCCGATGGTACGCGGATTTTTAGAGGCATCCGACAACGCATTCCCCGCACGTCGCGATTACCTCACCTACATCGACAACGGTAAACTCACCGCGCCGGCAACCGTCGCAAGGTTCGCAAGCTGGCTGTTATGTAACGTCGAGACGGCGCGCTTCCGCGCGACGGGGTGGGACGTCCGAGACCCTGATCACCACGACGAATGGCTCCAGGGCCCACTTTTTCTTCCCGCCACAAAGCGCGCCTGATCATGCCCTGGCAGAACCGTGTCACCCCATGGGGCGAAATCATCACGACAAGCGCCCGCGGTACGATGATGGGCAACCGTGGCGGTTGCTTTCACCACGATGACGGCAGCCTCGGTCGGCGGCGCTGGGCCTCACGTGCCTGGATCTGCTGTGTGCTGGAGTTCAAGGATCGCCGCCGCACAATTCGCCAGCCCGGCAAGTACACCGAACTTTTCTTCCTCGATGAGGTAACCGCGCTCGCCGCCGGGCACCGTCCCTGCGCCGAATGTCGCCGCGCCGATTTCCTGGCCTTCGCCGAACGCTGGAACCAGCATCGCGGCAGTGGTGGCCGTGCCTATGTCGCGGAAATGGACCCCGTGCTGCACGCGGCGCGTCTCACACCGCCGCAGTCGATAGTCGCCGATTGCGCTGACCTTCCACCCGGCACGATGATCGAAACCGAGGCGGGCGATGCGCTGCTTTTATGGAACGAGCGCGCCTGGCTTTGGGATCTGCACGGGTACACGGCCATTGAGCTGCCGACTGGCAAGGTGAGGGTCATCACGCCCGACCCGATCCTCGACATCCTGCGGTTGGGTTATCGCCCCCGAGTCCACCCGTCAGCCGAGTAGACGACCATTATGCCGGGTTCACCGGCCCGGGCGCATTGGCCTGAGCATATCCGGCAGGCTGATAATGCAGGCGGCTAGTGCGGTCCCGGGGAGCCGGCCGAGGAGCTGGCCGGAGCGCGGCTCGTCGGCCCGCTCGCGCCTTGAGCAGTCTCGGGTCGTGGCGGCGCCTGCATCGTTGAATACCGCGCCGCCGCCTGCCGACGGAACGCTTCGTACGGCGTTTTCGGAGCGTTCGCCTCTGCTTCAGCCCGCGCGCGACGCAGCGCCTCGTCCTTCTCGCACTCAATCAGCATCGCGTAGGCTTCATTGATCCGCCGCGCCATATCGCCCGCGTATCCCGCCATTTCCTTTGGCAGATCCAGCCCGGCGAACCGATCCGGATGATAAATCTTCGCAAGGCGATGGTACGCGGTC
Source organism: Pseudomonadota bacterium (assembly GCA_038523655.1). Classification (GTDB taxonomy): domain Bacteria; phylum Pseudomonadota; class Alphaproteobacteria; order Rhizobiales; family CALHAX01; genus CALHAX01. The sequence continues at coordinate 15,024 of JBCBJG010000042.1, forward strand.
TGGATCGTGGCCGCGTCGCTCCCGCGCTGCACGCCGAGGATCGCGTACGGGTCTCCCGCATCGGCGAAGGTCGCCGCACGCACCAGCTGATCGCCTTTCGGCAGATCGATCCGCGACATCTGAACGACCGAAGCCTTCGCAACGAACGCCCGCGCCCCGGTGTAGGGCATGAAGTCGAGGAACTGACCCGCTGAATTGATTTCTTCTTCGAGCGTCCTCGTGTCTGCGAAAGCGCACTCGCCGGAGACCTCACGACCATCATCGAACGTGATCCGCACGGCCACGGCCTTGCGCCCGGCGTCTGTTCCCCGCTCCACGGCGTTACGCTCGAACATGCGTCATCTCCCCTTCCAGCGGCAGCGCACGGGGGTGACAGTCTGTATCGAAGCGACACACCACCCGGCGGTTGCGCTCACACCTGCAGGGTTCGTGCAAACTGGAACGCACGCGCCGCCGTAGGGCAGAACAACTGCAAACTGGTGTTCCAGCGACCCGCGTGTTAACGCCCGCGCGGGCTAGTGGGCCGACCGGCTACCGCGTCACCCATACCCGACCCTCACGAACGTTCAGGCCTCGCCCGCGCCCGCGCCCGCCGCGCGGCATTCGCGCTTTCGGAGTTTCCGACCATGAGCCAGTTGCGCAACATCGCGATCATCGCCCACGTCGATCATGGCAAGACCACGCTGATCGACGTCCTGCTGCGCGAAAGCGGCGCTTTCCGCGAGAACCAGCGGGTCGCTGAGCGCGCCATGGATTCGAACGACCTCGAGCGCGAGCGCGGAATTACGATCCTCGCCAAATGCACTTCGCTGGTCTGGAA
>JBCBJG010000043.1:0-15761 GCA_038523655.1 Pseudomonadota bacterium
CGCGCTCGAGATATTTTACCGCTTCCGGATAGTCGCCCTGGCGGTAGTAGGCCCAGCCGAGGCTGTCGACGAAGTACCCGTCGTCGGGCTTGATCTTGACCGCCTTCTTGATCATCGCCAGCGCCTTCTCGAGGTACAGGTTTTGATCGACCCAGGAGTAGCCGAGGTAATTCAGGATCAACGGTTCATCGGGGTTCAACGCCAGCGCACGCTCCAGATCGGCTTCTGCTTTCGGCCAGTCCTTCAGGCGCTCATGGGAAACGCCGCGGCTGTAAAAATATCGCCAATGCCGCCGGGTCGGATTTTCGATCAAATCGATCGCGCGAGAGTAGACGTTCACGGCCTCCTCGTACTTCTCGTGTCCACGCAATACCGTGCCGAGCGTGAGCAATACGCGTAGCGCACGTTCGCCGCGCAGGAGGTCGTCCGTCGATTTGGTCGCGAGTTCGAGCGCTGCGCGGGTTGCCGGGCCGGCGATGCCATCGACATTCAGCCCGAACTTCGACTGGAACTCGCGGATCGCGGCGCGCGATGATGGCCCCATCACACCGTCAACCGCGGCGTCTGAATACAGATCAAGCGCCGCGAGCTGCTGCTGGATCGCCCGATTGCGATCCGACGGGTCGATTTCAGCCGGCAGCGGATCGTCGGTGTCGAAGCGTTTGACCAACTGCTGCAGGGCCTCGACCGCCTCGTCCCGCCGCTTGAGCAGATTGAGATTGATCGCCCGGCGAACTTCACCGTTGAAATACAGTGGGCTGTCGTCCGGGATGCGGTCGTAGGTCGTGATCGCCTCATCGTACCGGCGCGTTGCTTCATAGACCGAGCCGAGCGTGATCAGCGCCATCGGGAATGCGGGCCGGTTGTAGAGCGCGAACTGGATGTAGGTCGCGCCGATATCGATGCCGCCTTCGCTGGTGAGCGCCTCGCCCAGACTGTAGAAAACCTCCGCCATGCCGTGTTCAGCGGACGTGACGAGGCGGCGGACCTCCGCGGTCTTGCCCACGTCAGACAACAACGCGCGGGCCAGCGGATGCGGGTTCGACACAGCTTTCAGGTGCGTCGCGAGGATTTCTTTGGCCAGCCGAAAATCGCCGGCGGCACCTGCATGACGCGCGTAGGCCAGCACGAGGCGAAGGGTGCGTTGGTCACTTTCGAAGAGCTCGGCGAAAGTCTTGCGTGCCCGATCGCGGTCGCCGAGCAGATCGGCAATCAGCGCGCCGTGGTACAGCCGGTAGTACTGAGCCCATTTCGCCTTTTTGAGCGTGTCGAGCGCCGCATACGCCTTGGCAGCGTCGTTTTCCTGCGCGCGGGTCCAAGCCGTCGCGAGCGCAGCCGCAAGCTCACCGATCGGCCCGCTCGCGGCCTTCGCGAAATGGTCGCGCGAAACGCTTTGCCGACCGTCCTTGAATGCTTCGAGACCGAGATAGAGACGGGCGGCCCGATGCCCCTCTTCCTTCGCAACGATCTGCGGCGCAATCACGCTTGCGCGGACCCAATTCGCGCGTGCCAACTCGGCTGTAAGCGCCTTTTTTGCGATCTCCACGTTGTCTGGATCGCGGCGCAGCGCGTCGCGGTAGTATTGTGCCGCTGCATCCGTATCGCGCTGGCGCGAGGCTATCCGCCCGGCGAGGTAGCTGCCGAACAGCGTTTTGCCCTCGATCTTCGTGGTGCCAGCGGCTGCGCTTTCAGAGGCTGCCGCAGGTGCGCCCGACCAAAACACGGCCGATACGGCGACGCCGGCAACAATTGCGGCGGCCGGCAGCGCGAGGCTACGGGTGGAGGGGCGAACGGGGGCGTTGCGATCCTGGGTGGCGCGCATGCGTGAAGCATCCCGGTTGGCGGGGGCGCGTCGAGCCGGGCGGACGACGTCGCGGGCCGCTGATCTGCGTGAAGCTACTGTATTTGCCGGGTTCGACAAAGCCCAAGGCACACCCGTCAGACTGCGTATTGGCGCAGTCCGGCTAGGGAGAATGGTCACAGTATGGCGAGCAGGTGCCTTTGCGGGGCTAGGAGCGTTTCCCGGCGCATGCACGCGGCCGACAATTCGGCGCTTCATACCGCCATGCCTGGTTCCGCCATTTATGCCCGGGGCGGGATGTCGCCAGAAAGTGTCGCCGCGAACGCCTCGGCATCTACGTTTCCGCCGCACAGGATGACGCCGACCTTGCGCCCAGCCATGCTTTCGCGCTCCTGCATCAAAGCCGCAAATGCGGCAGCGCCGGCACCTTCGGCGGCATTATGAGTATCGTGGAAGAGCGCGCGCATCGCGTCCGCAATCTCCTCCTCACTCACCTGGACAATTCGTTCGGCGCCGTGGGTGATCGTCGCGATGGCGTCGGCATTGGGTGAGCGACAGGCGATACCGGCTGCGAAGGTCGCAGAGCTGTCGGAGGCTACCGGATAGCCTGCGTCGAATGAAAGCGCGATCGCCGGCGCCGCGCGGGCCACCACACCAACGATTTTCGTGGTCAGGCCAAGCGCATTGCGCGCACCGATCAAGCCGCAGATGCCGGACCCCATGCCGACGGGCACGTACACGGTGTCAAGGTCCGGGTGTGCATCGAACAGTTCAAGCGCGTATGTGGCGACGCCGCGCGCGAGCAACGGATCAAACGATGGAACGAAATGCAGATCCTGCTCCGCGGCAACCCGCTGCGCTTCCGGCCATGCTGTATCGAAGTCGGCCCCGAACTCGACGAGGTGCGCACCGAGAGCGCGCATCGCAGCATTTTTCTCCGGCGAGTTTCCCATCGGTGCATAGATCGTGACCGACGTGCCGTGTAGCCGGGCGGCAAACGGGATTGATTGGCCATGGTTGCCGGTCGTGGCGGTGATCACCCCGGTCGATGCGCCACGACGGCGGACGTGATCATCGAGGTACACGAGCCCGCCGCGCACCTTGAAGGCGCCTGTTGGCGTGTGGTTTTCGTGCTTGAGCCAGACATCGACACCGCTGCGGCGCGCGAGAAGCGACCAGTTGTGACAGAGCGTCCGCGGCACGTGTGGCGCGACGATCTCAGCCGCGGCGTGGAGTTGGTCGAGGGTAAACATGCCAGCTTTCCCGCAGCAAAGAGCTAAGTATGATGAGGGCGTTAGGCACGACCTATCGCGAAGGCTCTGATTTGTCTTTCACGCCGCTTTGGAATGACGGCCCGATCATCGCTGCACATGCGCTGCTCGCGCTTTTCGCAGTGGGCCTTGGCGGATTTCAATTGGCAATGGAAAAAGGAACGCTGCGCCACCGCAGCCTTGGATACGTCTGGGTATCGGCGATGGGGGTCGTGGCGCTTTCCAGTTTCTGGATTCACGAATTGCGGGTCGTCGGGCCGTTCTCGCCGATCCACCTGCTTTCCGTGCTGGTTCTGTTTTCGCTCGTCTCGGCTGTGCTCGCGGCGCGGCGCGGCAACATCCGCCTGCACAGAATCACATTGGTCCAGCTTTACATCTTCGGGCTGATCCTGACGGGGGCATTTACGTTCATGCCCGGGCGTACCATGCATGCCGTGCTGTTCGGCGGGTGACGTCTGCGCGCAATGGGAACATCTTTATTCTCCGCTCCGCTGCGCTGCGTTTTCCGACTTTGCCAGCGTCGGTTGCGACTTCCTGCGATTTGTTCTCCCGGGCTGCGATGGCTGCACGAACGGTGATAAATCTCCGTCGATTCGACCGCCCGGGCATCTTGCGTTGCCTTCCTGCGACCGGGCACGAGCGGCAGATGCATCGACCATGGCACTAGAGCCTGGAGACGGCGCAGTGGGCGATCCTCGCCTGTGCGGTGGCAATCGGGTTGATCACGCCGGGCCGGGTGTCACGTTCGAGTTTTCGGGCTCACTGTCCGGCACCGGGGTCTGGGCGAACGGCCTTCGATTCAACAGTGCGACGGAGCTTAATGTTCAGGCCCGCGCAACCGGGCTGCCGAACAACTTCGCGACCTAGGACATCCAGTTCACCGACGACGTCTACGGACTGCAGTTTACGAAGGATGGGCTGGACTTTTTCGACGATACGGTCGTGACGTTCTTCAAGGATGGTGTGCAGGTGGCCGTGGCGGCGAGCGTTGTCGTTGCGAGCGGAACCAACGTGGTGACGAGCGAAGCTAGCGGGTCGATCCTCGCAAACGGTGCCGGCGACGATAATCCGCAAGAGTTCTTCACGATACACCTGCCGCTCACCACGGCGATCGATCGCGTCACGTTCACTTCAACGGGCAAGAGCAATGGCTCGAACAACAACGTGACGTTGATGTATCGCGACTGGGCGTGGGTCGTTCCACGTGTGGCACTGACGAAGGGGTCCTCGCTCGATCCGGGCAGCGATGGCACCGTGAATGCGGGCGACCAGGTCACTCATACGTCCACGGTGCCATCGCGGCACGGCCGGCGTCGACGAGGTCCGCGACCTGTCGGATAGCGCGAACGCGGGAGATGGAGGGAACGTCGGCAGCCTCACCGAGGACGATGCGACCGGCACGCCGTCTCCGGCGTTTCGCATGACAAAGGTTGCCGATGACAATTCCGACCGCGGCGAAGGCAAGGAGATCGTCTACACCTACACGATCACCAACACCGGCAACGTCGCGATCAGCGGCGTGACCGTGGGTGATGCGCACAACGGGTCAGACCCGGCGCCGACCCCGCAAGGCGAGGCGCTCGCCATCGATGCATCACCCAATGGCGACTCGACGGACACATCGATGGATGGTCGGTGGGACCTGCTCTCCACGGGCGACAGCATCACGTTCACCGGCCGCTAAACCGTGACCCAGGACGACGTCCAGCTGCGGCAGTGAGCAGAAAAGCGAGGTCACCCTCCCAGCAGGGATTTCAAGTAGGATTGCTGTCCGCCGCGCCCGTCACATGCCCGGATAGACCGGCCCTTCGCCACCCTGCGGTACCGTCCAGTTGATGTTCTGGTTCGGGTCCTTGATATCGCAAGTTTTGCAGTGGACGCAGTTTTGCGCATTGATCTGGAAGCGGACGCCGCCGCTTTCGTCGTCCGGCACCCATTCGTAGACGCCCGCGGGGCAATAGCGGTTCGATGGGCCGGCGTAGACCTCGTACTCGCTGCGTTTTTGCAGCGCGTAGTCCTGCACCTTGAGGTGGATCGGCTGGTCCTCCTCGTGGTTCGTGCCGGAGAACGAGACGTTCGTCAGGCGGTCGAACGTGAGCGTTCCGTCGGGCTTCGGGTAGACGATCGGCTTACAGTCGGCTGCCGGTTTCAGCGCCTCATGGTCCGCTTTGCCGTGACTGAGCGTGAAGAGCCCGCCAGGAATGATTGTGTTCAACCACATGTCGAGGCCGCCGAGAGGGATGCCGAGCGCGGTGCCGAAGCGTGACCAGAGCGGTTTGACGTTGCGCACGCGCTTGAGGTCTTTGGCGATGGCGGAGTTTTCCACCTTGGCCGGATAGGCAGCGAGCACATCGTTCGCGCGTCCCGCCGTCACCGCATCGAAGGCGGCTTCCGCAGCCATGATCCCGCTCAGCATCGCATTGTGCGAGCCTTTGATGCGCGCGACGTTCACAAACCCGGCGGAGCAACCTAGCAGCGCACCGCCCGGGAAGACCAGTTGCGGCAGAGACTGCCAGCCCCCTTCGGTGATCGCGCGGGCGCCGTAGGCAACACGTTTACCGCCTTCGAGCGTCTCGCGAATGATGTCGTGGGTCTTGAAGCGTTGGAATTCTTCGTACGGCGACAGGTACGGGTTCTCGTAATTCAGGTGTACGACGAAGCCGACAGAGACGAGATTTTCTCCGTAGTGATAGAGGAATGAGCCGCCGCCGGTCTTGGCGTCGAGCGGCCAGCCGAAGGTGTGCTGAACGAGGCCGGGGCGGTGCCTTTCCGGGTCGACCTCCCAGAGTTCCTTGAGGCCGATGCCGTACTTTTGCGGCTCCTTCCCCTTCGCCAGGTCGTAGCGGGAAATAAGCTCTTTCGAGAGCGAGCCGCGCGCGCCTTCCGCAACCAGCGTGTACTTGGCGCGGAGTTCCATGCCCGGGGTGAAGCCCGGCCCCTGCTCGCCCTCGCGGGTGATGCCGAGGTCGCCGGTTGCAACGCCGACCACCTTGCCGTCCTCGTACAGCACCTCGGAGGCTGCGATCCCCGCGTAGACCTCGATGCCCATCGCCTCGGCCTGATCACCAAGCCACTTACACACCTCGCCGAGCGAGACGATGTAGTTGCCATGGTTCGACATGAGCGGCGGCATCATGAAGTTCGGCAGAGGCAGATCGGCGGCGGGCCCTAGGACGAGGAACTTGTCCTTTGTCACTTCCGTGGTGATCGGCGCGCCTTTTTCGCGCCAGTCGGGGATCAGCGTGTCGATCCCGATCGGGTCGATGACGGCGCCGGACAGCACGTGAGCGCCTACTTCGGAGGCTTTTTCCAGCACCACGATCATCAGATCCTGATCGTTTTCCTGCGCCATCTGCTGCAGACGAATGGCGGCTGATAGGCCCGCTGGACCAGCTCCGACGATCACGACGTCAACGTCCATCGACTCGCGGTCATCGCGCGGCGCGGACGTGCCGTTTCCATTCGCCGCGCCGTTCGCCGCACCGTTGCTGGCCATGCCTTCGATCCCCTGTCAGAAAGCTGCTAAATAGCTGTTTCCCGACCCCTATGGCGCGCCCCAGACATGGTCAAGCGGACAAATTCTCAGGGTTTCCCTGCGGTTGGCAGGCCCGACAGCGATGGCGCTTGTCCGTTCACGGCACGCGTACCAACGGGGTGGCAACACTGATGGACTGTGACGGAGAAAACGCTCACGCGGCGGCTGCGGCCTACCTCGCATGGCACGCGGACAACGGCGTCGATCTCGGGATCGGACATGCGCCCTGCGACTGGTTTGCGGAGCCGACACCTTCCCGCGAGCCGAGAAGTTCCGCGTCGACGCGCTCTGATCGTGCGGCCGCCCCCTCCGCGCCCGGATCACCGGCCGTGACGGCGGCGGCGCCCAGCGTTCCGGCTCCGCGCAGTTCCGCGGCGAAACGCACCCGCGCAACACCGGACGATGCCCTTGCAGAAGCGCAGGCCATTGCCGCCGCTGCGCCAGATCTCGCGACGCTCGAAGCGGGCCTCGCCGCGTTCGATGGATGCGCTTTGAAAGCGACGGCGAAAAGTCTTTGCTTTGGCCGCGGCGCCGAGAATCCAGCGCTGATGGTGATCGGTGAGGCGCCGGGCCGTGAGGAGGATATTGCGGGCGCTCCGTTCGTCGGTCCCGCTGGAAAGCTCCTCGACAAGATGCTCGCTGCGATCGGACAGGATGGTGCGACGACCTACGTCACGAACCTCGTCTACTGGCGACCGCCGGGGAACCGCAGCCCCACGCCTGAGGAAGCTATGGTCTGCCGCCCGTTTCTCGACCGTCAGATCGAGCTGCTGCGGCCGCATGTTGTCCTTATCCTCGGGCGACCAGCCGCCAACACACTTCTTGAGACGACGCAGAGCATCATGAAAATGCGTGGCAAGTGGGCTGAGTTGCGCGCGGGCGGGCATACATGCGACGCGGTCGCCAGCCTGCACCCGGCGTATCTGCTGCGCACTCCGCTCGCCAAACGGTCGGCATGGCGCGATCTGCAAGCGGTGCAGGCTCGACTCACAGGCGTGGCGGGGGATACCGGGGACGCGGGAGAGGGAAATAAATCTTGATGTTTGATGTGCGGATAGAATTGTTCATGCCGCGGGATGTTCTGTTCGTGCGGCGCCACGGTCCGTATGCCGTCTCGGCTCCGGAGGCGTGGAAGACGCTTTGGGGCTGGCTTCATGCCCAAGGTCACGCCGGTTCGGTCAAACGTGTTCTCGGCGTGAGCTGGGATGCGCCCGACCATCCGGCGCCGGACACGATCCGCTACGATGCATGCGTGGAGATGCACGCGCGCGTCGGGGGCGACCCCGGGATCAATGTGGCGGAGAAATCGCTGCCCGGTGGCGCGTTCGCGGTGCTCACGCACGAGGGCGACTACTCGACGCTCGGCGCGCGCATGGGCGAGATGGTCGATACGTTGCTGCCGGAAAAGGCACTGGAGCCGGACTGGTCGCGGCCGGCAATGGAAGTCTATCTCAACGATCCGACTGGCACGGACGGCGATGCGCCAAAACGGACTGACATCTGCATACCGATCCATGACTGACCGCGCGGACGAAAAACTGAGCGCGACGCTCGCGGCACGTTATCTCGATGCCGACGCATGGATCGCTGACGTGGGCCTCGAGGGCGGCGCTGACGCGAGCCTCGGTGGTAACAGTGCTGCGGCGACGCCCGCTGCGCCCGCTACACCCGCTGCGTATGGGGAGGCTGGTCGTGTGCCCGAAGTATGGCGGACGCTCGCCGGTCGCGGCTCTGTCCGGGATTTCGGGTCGCGACCGGTGCCGCATGAGTTGATCGACATCATCGCCGCAGTGGCGTTTTCGGCTCCCAGCAAGAGTGATCTCCAGCAACGCGATCTGATCCACGTCTCTGATCCCGCGCGGAAACGCGCGCTGCTCGACCTCGTTGCCGATCAGGCGTGGACCGCTGACGTTCCCGAGCTGCTCGTGATCTGCGGCAACAACGCGCGGCAGCGCGCGCTGCACGAACGCACCGGGCATCCATTTGCGAACGACCATCTCGACGCATTTTTCAACGCGGCGGTCGATGCCGGCATCCTGCTTGCCGCTTTCATGGTCGCGGCCGAAGCGGCGGGGCTCGGCTGCTGTCCGATCAGTGCACTTCGGAACCAGTCTGACACGGTCGCCCGGCTACTCGGCCTGCCGAAGCATGTGTTTCCCGTTGCCGGGCTTGCGCTCGGGTGGCCTGCCAAAAGTGCCGCGCAGACCCCTCGCCTACCGCTGGCTGTGACCTACCATCGCGACCGTTATGACAGCGGCGCGTTCGATGCCCATATCAAGGCGTACGATGAGCAACGCGCGGCGCTACGAACCACCACCGTGCAGCGTGATACGGCGCGGTTCGGAACCGCTGCGGTCTATGGCTGGGGCGAGGATAAGGCGCGCCAATACGCGATGGCTGAGCGCGCGGACTTTGGTGCTTTCATACGGGCGCGCGGGTTCAGGCTTGCGTAAGCCTGGGGCGCGTAGGGCGTTTGCACAAGTGTGAGCGATGCTGATTTACTCTTCACCGATTGTCGTAAGCGGCAATCGCCGTCTGGATTTCTGACATGCCAAAGATCGACGAAAGTCGGCCGTTCATCCCCGTTCGGATCGCTGTCCTGACCGTCTCCGATACGCGGACGGAAAAGGAAGACAAATCGGGCGCTGTTCTTTCGCGGTTGCTCGGTGAGGCCGGTCACGAGCTCGCGGACAGGGCAATGGTGCGCGACGACGTCGAAGCACTTCGCGAGACGGCGCGTGGCTGGATCGCGGATCGCACGATCGACGTGATCATCTCGACCGGAGGGACGGGCTTTACCGGGCGTGACGTGACGCCTGAGGCGATGAAGGCGTTGTTCGAGAAGGAAATCGACGGATTTTCCATCCTCTTTCATAAGCTCTCCTACGAGAAAGTCGGCACCTCAACGATCCAGTCGCGTGCCTGCGCCGGTGTTGCCGGCGGCACATACATGTTCTGCGTCCCCGGGTCGCCCGGCGCGTGCCGTGACGCATGGGACGGTATCCTCAAGTGGCAACTCGACTACCGGCACCGGCCGTGCAACTTCGTCGAGATCATGCCGCGGCTCGAAGAGCACGTGGCGTTGCGCGGGGCCGCAAGCACGGCCACCGCAGCTGCGGCGGATGCAAATGCGTGAGGCGGCAATGAGTGGTGACACGAGCACGACGTTCGGCTTCAGCTCGATTGCGGCTGATGCCCGACAGGGCCTCGTCAACGGCGTATTTTCCCGGGTCGCGAGCCGCTACGATCTGATGAACGATCTGATGTCCGGCGGGCTTCACCGGGCATGGAAGAATGACCTCATCAACTGGATGGCGCCGCCGGTCCGCGATGGCCGCCCCCACCGCCTGATCGATGTGGCGGGCGGCACAGCCGATATTGCGCTGCGCTATGCGTCGGCGGTAGGCAGAGGCGGGTCGGCCGTTGTCGCCGACATTTCGGGTGAGATGCTGGAAGAAGGCGTGCGCAAGGCGAACGATCACGCGAAGGGAGATAAACTCACCTTCGTGCAAGCGAACGCCGAAGCGCTGCCGTTCCCCGATCGGTCTTTCGACTGCTACACGATCGCTTTCGGAATTCGGAACGTGACCTACATCGAGCGGGCGATCGCCGAGGCGTATCGCGTCCTCAAGCCGGGCGGACGTTTTTTGTGCCTCGAGTTTTCCGAGGTCCGCATTCCCGGGCTCGATGCACTCTACGATTTTTGGTCGTTTCGCGCGATCCCGGAGCTTGGCGCACTCACGGCAGGAGACCGGGACAGCTACACGTATTTGGTCGAGAGCATTCGCCGGTTCCCGGACCAGGAATCGTTCGTGCGGATGATATCTGCCGGTGGTTTCGCACGCGTCAGCTATCGAAACCTCAGCGGCGGGATCGCGGCCATGCATTCCGGATGGCGCATCTGACTGCCGCAGGGGTTGCCCGCCGCGCGTGCTGGCGGTTTTGGACAACAACGCCGGCCCACCCTCCGCGTCAGGCGATAACGCCGCGCGCCCGCAGATCGTCGATCGCGGCCGCATCCATCCCGAGTTCCGTCGCGAGCACCTCGTCGGTGTGCTCGCCAAGCGTTGGAGGCCCGCGGCGAATGCTCGGCGGCGTCGCGGAGAATTTTACCGGATTGCCGATCTGCGGCACCTCTCCGCCCGCCGCCAGATTGTGATGTGCCGTGGTGCGCATGCCGCGGGCGAGGACGTGCGGATCGGCGAACACCTGATCGACCGTGTTGACCGGGCCGCACGGAACACCCGCCGTCTCCAGCGCGTCGATCCAGTCCGAGGCCGTGCGGGTCGCCATGATGGCTTCCATGGACGGCTCGAGCTGCGCGCGGTTGCGTACCCGGTCGGCGTTGGTGCGATAGCGCGGGTCGGCGGCAAGGTCGTTTGCGCCGGCGACCGCGCACCACGCGGCAAACTGCCGATCATTGCCGGCTGCGACGATCACATGCCCGTCCGCGGACGCAAAAACGCGGTAGGGCACGATGCTGGCGTGCGCGTTGCCGAGGCGCGGTGCGTTCTCTCCGGTGACCAGCGTGTGCATGGCGACGTTCGACAGCCAGGCGACCTGTGTGTCGAGGAGAGAAATGTCGACGTGCTGGCCGGTGCGGGCTTGCAGGTCTCCCGGAGCATTGCGGTCGCGGGCACAGAGCGCTGCGAGCACGGCACTCGCGGCATACATCCCCGCCATGAGATCGGCGATCGCGACGCCGCCTTTCATCGGTTCGCCCTCCGGCGCGCCGGTAATCGACATGAAGCCGCCCATTGCCTGGATCAGGAAGTCGTACCCGGCGCGCGACGCATAAGGTCCTGTCTGGCCGAAACCGGTGATCGAACAATAGATCAGATGCGGCGCGATCCGGCTGAGTTCGCCATGGTCGAGGCGATACTTCACGAGGCCGCCGACCTTGAAATTCTCCATCAGAACATCTGCATGCATCGCGAGACGGCGAACGATGTCGGCCCCCTCGTCGGTTGCGATATCGACTGCAAGCGATCGCTTGTTTCGGTTGGCGGAGAGAAAATAGCTGCTTTCGGTCGTTTCCGCGCCAGCCGCGTCGCGGACATACGGCGGGCCCCACTTGCGCGTATCGTCGCCGAGGCGCGGGTGCTCGATCTTGATGATGTCGGCACCGAGGTCACCCAGGAACTGCGTTGCGGACGGGCCGGCGAGTATCCGCGTGAGATCGACGATCCGAACCCCGGACAGCGGACCTGAGGGTGAACCAGAAGGCGGGCCAGAAAGCGCAACAGGCGTGGCCGTCAGCGTTTCCTCCTCGCCCTTTCCTACAGTGCCGTCAGAGCTGCCCACGGGTCAAAACAGCCCGTCGTACGCTTCGCGCGGAATTTCCGCCGCGATCACGCTGAAGGTGGACGCGCTGAGTGCCGTGTCGAGTGCCGCGGAAAGTTCGTCGGATGACCGGGCGGTGAATCCACGCCCGCCCATTGCGTCCGCGACAGCCGCGAAGTCCACATGGTCGAAGTTGACGCCTGCGTTCTTGAGCTGGCGTTGCCGTTGCTTAAGCTCGATCAAGGCCAGCGAGCGGTCGACAAACACAACGACCAAAACGGGGAGGGAAAGTTCTGCGAGCGTTGCGAGTTCGCCGAGCACCATCAGCGCGCCGGCATCGCCGGTGAATGCGACGACCGGACGCTCGGGCTCTGCGAGTTTTGCTCCGGCCGCGAGCGGGATCGCACAGCCCATCGTGCAAAGCCCGGTCGACTGCAGCAGCGTGCGCGGCGCGCTGCACTGCCACATCTGGGAAAGGAGGATACGATGCGCGCCGCTGTCGACAGTCGCGATGGTATCCGGCGGACAGGTCGCCCGCGCGGTCGCGATCACGGCGGAAGGCCCCCACCCCGGCGCATCTCCTGTAGCGCTCTTTGGGTCGTTTGGCAGTGTGAACGCATCCGCGAGGGCGGCCCGGGTCCGCGCAGGCGCGCCGTCTGGCCATGTGTCCGTGAGCGGTGCCGCCGGCGTGAGCGCCGTAAGACCCGCGGCGACATCGCCGACGAAGGTCATAGTCGCGGCATGCATGTCATGATCGTTCGCATGCGCAGTGATTTCGATGACCGTCTGGCGGATCGGGTCCCACGGCTGTCGCCAGCCTGTGCGCATTTCAATCGGGTCATAGCCCGCCGCGACAATGACGTCAGCCGCTGCGACGAGTGGGAGAATAAGTCGGTCCGCGATCGGGGACAGCCCTGCGCCGCCGAGTGCATATGGACGATCCTCCGGCACGATCCCCTTTGCTTTATAGGTGGTCACGATCGGAGCGGAGAGTTTATCGGACAGCTCGGCGAGACAGGCGGGGCCATCGTTGTCGAGCGCTTCGAGCCCGGCGATGATGAGTGGGCGCTCAGCTGCAGCGATTGCGGCCTCGGCTTCTTCGAGCGCTTGGCCGACCGGGCCGACCGGCGACGCGACCGGCGGCGGCGTATGGCCGAGCGGCGCAGCGGCAGCGGTCGCCACGCTGATCGGGACATCGACATGGACCGGTCCCGGCCGCTCGCCCGTTGCCGCGCGGATCGCCTTGACCGCGACGACGTCACAGGCCTCTGCGGTGAGGCGGTAAGAGGCGCGCGTGATCGGGCGCAATAGCTGCTGATGATCGAAAACCTGGTGCGTATAGGTTAGCGCGTCGGCCTCATCGACGCAGCCGGTCAAGAACAGCATCGGCACCCGATCCTGCTCGGCATTGGCGATCACGTTAATCGCGTTGGCGACACCCGGGCCGACGGTCGCAACGAGGATGCCCGGGGCGCCCGTGCGCTGCCAGATCCCCTCCGCCATGAAGCCGGCGGCGTTCTCGTGCTTGGTCAGGATGAAGCGGATGCCGGCGCGCTCGAGCGCATCGACGAGCGTCAGCACCTCGCCGCCCGGCATGCCGAACGCATAGCGGCAGCCTGCGGAATAAAGCTCCTTGGCGAGAACGTCAGCGGCGCGGTCAGTCATGGCGGGCTGGTGGATAGCGAGGGGGGCGGAGGCCTTTGCGGTGCTATGGCGCTTGGCGCGGCGCGGCACAAGGCAAAGCACTGTGAGCGCACATCAGGCAGCGCGCCCGGCGGCGGCACGTCCGGCGGCAACAAGCCCGGCGGCGCATTCCGCAGTTCATCCTTTCCGACACGTCGCCGTTGCAGCCGCGATCGCCGCAAGGGGTGCGCGTTGCGGTTTCCAATCAACGGCGGCGACGAAGGCCGACGGATCGACGCGCAACGAACCCGTGAGCTGACGGGCGATTGCGGCGCGGCCGACAAAGGCCAGTCCGGTGCGCAGCAAAGTCGGGGAGAGCGGCCAGCTGCGCGACGGACGGCCGAGACCTTCGCCGATCGCGCGCACCAGCCCGGGTGTCGACACATCCTCGGCGTCGGCGATGACGAACGCGCGGTTGGTGATGGGGTGACCTTCCCGCGCCTCAGCGCAACGCACGACAGCATCGGCGAGGTGTGCGCGATCGAGCAGGGTGCGGCGGTTGTCGATCGCGGCGACGGGCAGAGGCACACCGCGGGCGACGGCCGCGATGAGCCGCGCGAGATTGCCGGGCACATCGGAACCGTTCGCGCGATCGGACGCGCCATAGACGAGCGGCAGACGGAGGACAATAAGCTCAATGCCCGTCTCGTTAGCGAGCGCCTCCAGCGCCCGCTCGGCCGCGAGCTTCGAACGCGTGTACGCGGTCAAAGGGCTGAAGGGGCTTTGTTCGGTAATAGCGGTATCTCGCGCGGTCGCGTCACCATGCACGCCGATGCTGCTCAGGAATATGAGGCGACGGACGCCGACGGCTCGCGCCGCCTCCGCGAGGCTGACACTCGCTTGCACGTTGGCGGCATGGAAGGCGGCATCCGGATCGCCCGCCGTATTGGACAACACGTGAGCGCGCGCGGCAGCATGCACGAGCACATCGACGCCTGTCAGCGCCCTAGGCAAATCGCTTGGCTCTCTGAGGTCGCCGACCACGTGGCTGCTCACGGCAGCATGGCCCGCAGAGAGATTAAATCCAGCCGCGGTAACCTCCCCGGTCAGGTCAGGCGCATCTTGGCGGACGAGCGCGCGGACATCCCACGCACCGTTTGCGGCGAAAGCGCGGACCACCGCCCGACCAATGAATCCGGTTGCGCCGGTAATCGCCACGGTGGGCCGACTGCCGGGCATTACCGACGCGCGATCCGCGCTTCGTTGCATCGGCGCGCCTGTAAGACGTTCGGCATCAGACGTGGTCCCGCGGCACGGTTTCGCGCCAGGTCTTGGTATGGATCTTCTCCGTGCCTTCGTAGGCGTCGACTTGCGCCTCGATCGTGAACGCGTGCCGGTCGGCAGTCATCCGCGCATGTGCCTCGGTCCGGGTATGCCAGTCGCCGCGCGTGCGCACCTGCGTCCAGTGCGCGGACATACTGGCGCAGAGCGGGTCGTCCGGTTGTATGACCTGGGTTTCACGCGCAATTTCCTCCACGATGATGCCTGTCTCGAGATTTTCCTCTCTCCCGAAATCGTCCAGGATGTGGATCGTTGCCGCGCCGGTTGCCTGGTCGACCTCGAGCATTCGTTTGTGGGCCCCTTCGCGGATTATGCGGGTCGGATGTTCGGGAGCCGACTGCGGCGGCGGGAGATGATCGGCAATCGTGCGATCCACACCGGCCGGGATGCCTGGAACAACAAGGCGCATCGTGGCGGGATCGAGTGACAGCGTCACCAGCGCGGGGCTCGGCCAAATCAGCGGCCAGTACGCCGTGGACAGCGACAGGCGCAGTCGGTGCCCCGCCGGAATGCGGTACCCGACATCGTCGAACGACAACGTGAGCGGCAGGGGTTCGCCAACGGGGACTGCGGATGGGTTGGCCGGGTCGTCCCGATGGCGGACGTTGAGGACATCGTGCGTGATGCGGGTGGCCGCTCCGTCCGGATGCACATCGACAAGACGGACCGCGAGCAGCGCAAACGGTTGGACGAACGCAGAGGCCAGTTCGAGGCGGGCGGCACACAGAATGTCCAACGGCTGTCGCAGCGGTTCAGTCTCGAAGACCAGCGCACGGGCGTCGTCTGCGCGCTGATCGCCGGGCCAGTCCGGGCCCAGCCAGATTGCGCTATATTCTCCCCCATCAAGGCCGCAGGTTTGGGGCGAACGGTGATGAATTACGCGCTCGCCGCACATTGTCGCGTCGTC
>JBCBJG010000044.1:0-15619 GCA_038523655.1 Pseudomonadota bacterium
AGGCGCACGCGCAAGGCGCTGAGGCCGGACGCCAGTCAGGGGCGCGGCATCTCGAGACCGCGAGCTACAAACGGCCGAGCTTCGCAGCTTTCTCGCGTGCTGCGCCCTCAATGCGATCGAGCAGCGCATCGTCGACACGGCCGGTCGGGATCATCCCGTTCTGACTTTGGAACGTCTTGATCGCAGTGCGGGTGGTATCGCCGATCTTGCCGTCCGGACGCCCGGCGTTGAAGCCGAGACCGTTGAGCAAACGCTGAGCGGTTTTGATCCGGTCGGCATTCGACAGGCCGGCGTACGGTGAGGCAGCGTCCGGTTGTGATGGAGCCGGCGTGACGCTCGCGGCGCTGGTAGCCGCGGCCGGTGTGGCGGCCGGCGTGTTCCCGGCGGTTTTCGGACGCCAGACTGTGGTCTTGTTCGCCGCGTCGTTCGCAGGCTCCGGTCGCCAGGCTTTGACCGAGGCTTTGGCCTTCCGCAGGTCCGCGGCGCTCAGCAACCGCTCAACGCCTTTGAGCCGTCGTCCGGCCTCTTCGTCGCCTTGCTCGGAGGCGAGCGCAAACCAGCGATAGGCAGCGAGCAGGTCTTTCTGCACGCCGAGACCGTTCAGGAAGAGGATCGCCACGTTGAACTGGCTATCGGCAAGATTGAGTTTGGCTGCGCGTTCGAACCACTGCGCAGCGCGTACATAGTCCGGAGTCCCACCAGACTGACCCGCGTACAGCACGGCGAGATTGTGCATCGCCTTGATGTTTCCCTGCTCGGCGGCACGGGTGTACCAGACCTTCGCGCGCGCAGGGTCGGTCGCGACGCCGATGCCGCGCTCGTAGGCAGCGGCGAGACGGTACTGCGCAAGCGGGTGGCCGGAGGACGCGGCGCGCTCATACCACCGGGCAGCAGCCACGGTATCGCGCGTCACGCCATTTCCCTGCGCGAGGCGCGCGGCTACTTCGAACTGTGCTTCGCGGTCACCGTTCGCCGCGGCGAGGCGGAGAGAAAGTGGCCCGGTCGCAAGCGGTGGCAGCGCGAGCTTCGAGCCTCCCTGTGACGTGTTGGCGGACGCATCAGAGGGAAGTACGGGGCTGGTCGCGTCGCCCGGGGCGGGGAAGGATGCCGGTGTGCCGATGACCGTTGTGGTCTCGCGAGGTCCGGACGTTTCGATCTCCTGCGATGCACTCGTCGGCTCCAGCCGAGCAACGCGTGCGATATTTTCCTCCGCGCCCTCGGTGCGCGTTGCCTGGGTGTTGTCCGCGTCGGTGCCGGTCTGCGCTTCAGATGAAGGTGCCTCGACGGCGGCTGTCATCGTCGGCGCGTTGTCGCCGGTCGCGAGCGTGAAGGCGAGGGCGACGCTCAGGATCGTCACGACGCCTGCAACGGCAATGATCGCGATGGGTGCGATCGATCCCGTCCGTCGCGCACCCGAGCCAGCAATTCGTGAGAGACGGCTCACAGAGCGCGAGGTGATCTCCTGAGCGTCGGGCGACTGCTCCGTCGCCGCATAGTCGGGCAGGACCGGTGCGTCGTCCGGGAGGTGGGTGTCGCTACGGGGGGCGCCGCGGCGTTTGAACATGTTCGCCACGGGTGGCAGGCGACTGAGCAGAGAGGACTGTTCTTCCTCTCCGTCGTTGTCGTCGTCATGGTTCGGTGGCGTTGGCCGCGTTCCGCGCGATGATGATCGTGATTGCGGAGCTGGTGCGTGTGCCCGTTCACCCGCCGACGTTTGATCTTGCTCGCGTTGGGCTGGCGCGTCGTCGTGCATAGCCGGAGTGCGGCGGGGCATTTCTTCGCGTGGCTGCGTTGGATGAGGTTCTGCGCGCAACGGTGCGCGGGTCGCGGCTAGCCGCGCCTGCTCCTCGATCGCGTGCACATCCGTGCGCAACTGCTCGACTTGAGCCGTCATATCGCGGCGGAGTTGTTCGCTTTGCCGCGTAGCGCGGGCATCGAGCTCTTCAAGACGATCGGCCAGCGGGCGGGCTGCTTCGGTCGCGGCGCCCGCAGCGGCATCACGTGCGGTGGCGGGCAGCTCGTCGCGTGTGGTTGCGAATTGTTCGGCGAGATCAGCAATCGACTGCTGGATCGCGCTCAGCTCCGCGGCAAGACCGTCGACACGCCCGACGAGTTCCGCGTTGCCGAGCGCAGCCTCGGTCTGGTCCGAGCGCGCGTCGGTGTCTGGCGTGTCAGTGGATTGTTCGTTGTCAATCGCATCACCGCCCGACGACGCGGGGATCGGTGCAGTTGTTGGCGCGATCGATAACGTGTGCGCGTCGAGTTCGGGCGCTACGTCGAGCAGCAGCTCGGGCGCTGTCGGCTCGGGGTTTGGCGCCTGGCGATCAGGTGCTTCGTTGTGTGCCGCCGCGAGATCGGTGGGCTGGGTCGATGTGACCGCCTGGGCCAACGGTTGCCCGAGACCCTCTTCGTCGCCGGTCTGATCGGTGCTTTGGGCGCCGGTGATCGCCGCGGCGGGTGATGGCGTCGGAAACCCGGGCGGTACTTGGTCGTCTTCCAGAGAAGCTGGCTGGGCGGGGCGAGGCGGCAGCGGCTGCCCGGCTTGCGTCGAAGCGGTTGGCGCGGCCGTCGGTTCTGCAGGCGCAGCCAGTACGGCAGCGCTGGCGGACGCGTCTGTCGGTTCCGGGGCGCCCATGATCGCGGCGCGGATCGCCGAGCGCGGTACAGCCGTCCCTTCGCGGGCGGGCGGTTGATAGGTGAAGATCGGGTCGGGCTTGCCGGGCGTTGAGGCCTCGATTGTCCGAGCGGTTTCGTCCGCCGCCAACGCATCCTCGAACGTCACCTCGGACTCACGGGTGAGCGCGAAGAGCCCGCGGCTGCCGCGCTGCGGATTGGCGGGCGGTGGTGCGCCGATCGGGCCGGCGGGCGCAGGGGCCATGGCAGTGGCTGAGGAGGCGGGCCCGTTTGGCGTGTGCGACGAGCCTATCGGGGTGGCCGCAGGCTTTGGGGTCGGGAGTGCTGCGCTATTTGCATTCGGCGTCGCGCTGGTCGCGCCGGTTGGGAACGCAGATGGTTGCGCCGTCCTAGCAGATGGCGCCGGTACGTGGTTCGGCCTCGGAGCCGTCGGCGGCGTGTGCAAACTTGCTGGGCCAGGCGGGGGCGTTGGTCCGGTAGTCGCGCGGGGTGCCTCTGGCGGACGCGTGCGCAACTGCTCCGGAAGCGGCAAGCCGGTGCGCATCGACAGCGATATGAGCTGGGCTTCGAACAATGTCAGGTGGCGGGTCAACTCGTCCGACGAAGCGCCCGCCCCCACGCCGTTCGCAGCACTGTTGCGCAACACAGCGAAGCGCTGCTGAAGATTGTCGACAAGGTCCCCGTGACGGTTACCGGTCGCGCGCAGATGCCCCGCGATGCCGCTCAGCAGCATCTCGATTTGTTGCAAACGCGCCGGATGCGTCGCCGCGTTCGGCGAGTCGGCCGGAGGCGCCGGCATTTGGGCAGGGTGCTGACTATCAGACATGCGGCGTCCGGCGCGGTCGACGGCGCGATCGTCGAGCCGACGTGTAAACATCAGCCGAGCAAGCGCCGGGATGGGCGGTGAGTTCGAACTCTTAACGCAAACGCAGACTGGGCTTGATGTCCGGGCCTTAACGGCGGTGCGTAGACACGGTTTCGCAAGCCGCCGAGCGAGCGCGTAGGCTGCCCGGCGCTCTCATTATGCGTGAGTCGCTTGCCGTTTGCTTAATGCGGGCAGCGCTTGCGGCGCCGGTTTGCGGTAATCCTGAGGTGGAAAAACCTCATTTTACCCATATTTCGTGTAACCGTTGCTGTTGCCGCGCGTTGCAGCGGCACATCTGGAGGTTCGAACATGCGTCTTTCTGTTTTCAACAAGCCCGCCATTCTTGCAGTCGCCGGCCTCGTCGGCGTTCTCGGTCTGGCAACGGTGCACGGCGGTGTCTCACAAGCCGTTGCGCAGCAAGACCAGAATGCGGGTCGCTTCCAGATGGAGCGCACGGACGACGGGTTGATCCGGCTCGACACGGTGACGGGCGCGTTGTCGCTCTGCCGGTCGGAAGATGGCGCACTGACCTGTGCACCCGTCTCAGGTGGCGCGGCCGCAGCAGCGCCTTCCGCCGACCTCGCGGCATTGCAGAGCGAGAACCGGCGCCTGAAAAAACGTATCGACCAGCTCGAGGCTGACCTCGACGCGAAACCGCGGGCGGTTCCGGCCCCTTCCGGCTATCCGAGTGAGGCGGACGTTGATCGAGCGTTCTCGTTCGTCGAAGGGCTGATCCGCCGCTTCAAATCGCTGGCCGATGACCTGCGCGAAGACCAGCCGCAGGGTACGCCGCTCTGATGTCGCGATGTGCCCGCTGACGCGTCAGCGGGTGCGGTTGCGCGACAGACGAACCTCGCGGTCCACGATCGTCTCACCACCCGGGATGCGGAGATCGCGGACGAACTCCAGCAGCGCGTGTTGCGGAACCGGCCCGGCGAGGCTCACCACGACCGTCACGACGACTGCGAGCGGCAGCCCGAACACGGCCGCGATCAGGTCGTCGTTGCCGAAGGTCGTGGGCGCCAGACCCAGCCGGTAAAGCACGATGAACCCGAGGGTGGCCGCAAAGCCGGTCACCATGCCGAGCAGTGCGCCCTGCGCGTTGATGCGCTTCCACCAGATCGACATGACGAGGCATGGGAACAGCGTGGCTGCGCTCAGCGACAGACCCCAGCAGAACAGATGAAGTGGGTCGACGGGTAATTGCAGCGCGAGCACGCCGCCGCCGACGAGCGCGAGGGAGACAAACATGCGCGCGAGAACCAGCCGGGCGAGCGTGCTGGTCGGGAGCGGATCGGCGCCGAGGGCGAGGTCGTCCGTCATGATGTTCGCGGCGGCGAGACCGTGTGCCGAGATCGCCGCGACGGTTGCGGCGAGGGCCGCGGCGAGACCGAGGTAGACGACGGCGCCTGGAAGATCAGCCGCGATAGCAAACGCGCCGAATATGCCATCGCGGGCCAATTGTACGGCCTCGACAGTCAGCACCGCCCCGGCATCGTTGAGCGATACGACGCCGGCGAGCTGAAGCCGGCGGAGCCAGGCGGGGATTTCGGCTTCGGTGGCGCCGATCACGCTGTCGAAGAGAAAAAACCGGAAGAAGACCGCAAGCGCGGGCAGGCTGAGCATGACAAGTCCAACCACGAGCACGGTCCAGCCCATCGATTTGCGCATGTCGTACACGCCGCGCGTCGTTCCAGACCGGGCGAGCAGTGCCGGCATCGTTGCGATCCCGGCCATCACGACGAGAGCGATCAGCACGAAGTTCGTCGCGCTCACCGCGCCGAAGGCTTCGACGAACGGTTTGCTTATTGTCTCCGGCATGACGCCTGGCAGCTGAAGCAACGGCGTGGTCGCGTCAGGCGTCGCGATGATGTCGTTGCTCGCCTCCCGCAGGCCCAGACGGTCGAACACGAGGCCGTACGTCATTTGCGGGAAGGGCAGGTTAGTCAACTTCAGCGAGACGATGACCAACGGGATCAGCAAGCCGCAAAGAACGGTGATCGCTTGCGCGCAGTTCGCCCACGTCAGCCCGTACATCCCACCGACGGAGACCATGCAGAACAACAGGATTGCGCCGAACGCCACGGTCTCGGCCAAGGGCTGGCCGGCAAACTGCTGCAGCAGTACCGCAACGATCCGGACCTCGGCGGCCATGATGCAGAAGATCGCCGGCAACAAAAGCAACGCAGAAGCCTGGCGAACGGTGCGGCTCGCGAAACGTCGACCGAGATAGGACGGAACGGTCGCCGCGCCGTATTTCCGCAGATACGGCGCCAGCAAAATCCCCAGCACCATCAGGCCAAGCATCCAGCCGATTGCGAAGGCGAATGCATCGTGTCCGAGGAAGAAAAACAGGCCGGTGAGCGTGACGATGCCGACGCCGCCGAGTGCGGTGATCGCCATGGCGAGGCCGTTGAGCAGTGCCGGCACGGAGCGCCCGGCGGCAAAATACTCCGTCGCGTTTGTCGCGTAGGCGAGCAGTGCGACCACGAGATACAGGCCGAGGGGAGCGAAAATCATCACCGAGCGTACGGTGTCCGACGCGGTGCCGAGCCGCTCGACAATGAGCAGCATGAACATCAGGCTCAGCAGACTGCTGGTGAAGATCGCGAGATAAACGCCGATCCGCGGTGTGACGCGCCGCTTCGTGATCGCCTGCTGCATTGAATTTCCCGTTGTTCGCCAACCGCCGCCCGGCGAATGGTCAGATATCCTCGTGTGCGCCGTGCCAGCGGTCGACCGCGTCCTGGCGTGCCACGAAGTGGAAAACGGCGATCATCGCAAAAAGGATCGTGCCGTGCGTCGAGATCAAATAGCCGAGGGGGAAACCGGCGATCGATTTCGCGTTCAACGCATCCACGTAAAGCGGGGTGGCGAGCATCACAGCGCCCGGGAGCACGAGACTCGCGATGATCTGAAACTTCGTGCGCTTCCAATACGGCCGCCGCCGCCGAAACTTGATCATGGCTGCCCTTTTCCCCTCGAGCTCCGCGTGGCGGCTCGCGATACCACGCCCGGTGGTTGACGAGGAACGCGGCGGTTTGTGGGCCGGTCTACCCCTTTGGTTGCGTTGCGTCGTGGATGCGTAGCGCGGTATTTAGCGCCATGATGAAATCGAAGCTCGTGATTGTCGACGACCACCCCATCTTCCGTGGCGCACTGAAACAGGCGCTCGACGGGGGCACGCGGAGTATTGCCGGGATTGCGCCCGGTCATGCTGTCGTCTCGTCTGCCGGTCAGCTCGACGACCTCGACATCCGCGAGGCGGGTTCGCTCGAGGAACTCCAGGACGTGCTGGCGCAAGAGGGCGACGTGGCGCTCGTGCTACTCGATCTGAACATGCCCGGGGTCAAGGGGCTTTCCGGTTTAATGCTTCTGCGGGCGCAACATGCGGAGATCCCCGTGGTGGTCGTCTCGGCGCGCGAGGACGCCCAGACCGTGCGGCGGTGCATCGAGATTGGCGCGTCGGGATATGTGCCGAAATCGCTGCCGGTAGATGAAATTCGCAGTGCGGTCCGCTCGGTCCTAGATGGCGATGTCTGGGTCCCGGAAGACTACGACCTGTCGTCGGACGCCGCGCCTTCGGACGTGCTCTCGCGCGTCGCGAAGCTGACGCCGCAGCAGCTCCGGGTGCTGATGATGTTGAGCGAGGGGCTTCTCAACAAACAGATCGCGTTCAAGCTCGGCGTGTCCGAAGCGACGGTGAAGGCGCACGTCTCGGCGATCCTGCAGAAACTCGACGTCGATAGTCGGACGCAGGCGGTCATCGCGATTAATAGTGTTGAGCCGACGGAGTGGCGCACGGACGAAGTCGCCTGACGCGGTGGATCGAAAGCCGGTAAGTTCAGGGTCCTGGCTCCGGTGACTATGAGAGTCACTTGGCCGCGTTGAGGCTGCGGGGGCATCGACGCCTCGGATCCGGCACTGCTGCTTGCAGCTACTCGGCAGCCTGCAGGCTCTGGCGGAACTGGTAGACCGCTGCGCGCAGGGCGGCCGGGCGGACCGGTTTGCGCATCAAAGTCAGGCCCATCGTCTCGATTTCCTCGCGCACGGCGGTGGAGCGGTCCGCCGTGATGATGATGGCTGGCACGTCGCTGCCGACCGCCTCACGGATTGCGGCAACGGTCGCCGTGCCGTTCGTTTCCTCGAGATGGTAATCGGCGAGCACGACGTCCGGCATTCTGTCAGACTGCTGCAACAGCGCGAGTGCATCGGTTTCGCGGCAGGCGGTTGCCACCTCGCATCCCCAGTCGCTCAGCAGCATGGCAGTGCCGGCGACAATTTCCTCCTCGTTGTCGACGACCAGCACATACATGCCGGAGACATCGTGGCCGAGCGGGCGTGCGAGCTTTTCTTCGATCGGGCTGACCACGGCGGGGCGACGCGGGACATCGACGCTGAAGACCGTGCCGGCGTCGACGCGTGATCGCAGGAGCATGGGATGGCCAAGTACGTCGGCGATCCGCTTCACGATCGAGAGGCCAAGCCCGAGGCCACGCACCTTACGGGCCGTCGCATCGAGCCGTTTGAACTCCTCGAACACCGCCTCGCGGTCTTCCTCGGAAATGCCGCGCCCCGTATCGAGCACCTGCACCGCAACGGTTTCGCCTGCCTGCCGACAGCCGACGAGCACTGTTCCTGCCTCCGTATATTTGATCGCGTTCGAGATCAGGTTCTGCAGGAGACGCCGCAGCAGGCGCCGGTCGGACTGAACCCAAACCGCGGTCTCGACGATGCGGAGTTCCAGCCCCTTCGTGCTCGCGAGTGGCTCGAACTCCAGGCGCAAGCGTTCGAACAGATCGCGGAGGGGAAATACCGTGATGTCCGGTTTCATCGCGTGCGCATCGAGACGGGAGATGTCGAGCAGCGCGCCGATGATTTCCTCCACGGCCTCGAGCGACGAGTCGATCCGCGTCGCGAGTTCGTCGAAGTCACTGCCGCGAGCCTTTTCGGAGAGGCTGCCAGCGAACAGGCGCGCGGCGTTCAATGGCTGCAGAATGTCGTGGCCGGCGGCGGCGAGAAACCGGGTCTTGTCGAGGTTGGCCTTGTCGGCCTTGTGCCGCGCGCGCTCGAGGGCACTGTTCAATTCCATCAGCTGCGACGTGCGCTCGCCGACCCGCTTTTCCAGGGAGGAATTGGCGCGCGCGAGGGCTTCCGACGTGGCAACACGCTCGGTGATGTCCGTGTAGGTGACGACGACACCGCCCTGCGGCATGGCCGAGCTGGCGATTTCAAGTACCCGTCCAGTCCGCTCGTTCACGTCCTGGAAGGTCTCGTGATCGCGGGCGATGCGGTTCACCTGGTCGTGGAGCCAGTCGTTCTCGGGTGCTGAACCATAATCTCCGGCCGCGCGTTTATGCTCCATGATGCGGTCGAGTGGAACGCCGACAGCGCCGAACGCGGGCGGTAGATCCATCACATCGCGAAAGCGACTGTTCCAGCAGATCAGCCGAAGGTCAGCATCGAAGACGCTGACGCCCTGGCCCATGCGGTCGAGTGCTGACTGGAGCAGCTCGCGGTTGTACTGGATTGCCTCGGAGGCGTCGTCGAGGAGTTTTAATGCGCCGCGTTCTCCGACATCGTGACGGCGGAGCAGAAGGGACAGCACGAGGCGGGCCGACGCCGTGCCGATCGCGCTTGCAAGCAGGCGTTCGGTAAAGCGGATGATATCGACGTCCGCGGGCTGCTCGCTTTGCAGCGGGACCTCGGCTTCCTCGGCATACTGCGTGAAGCTGCGGCTCGCTCGCTCGCGCCCGACGTAGCGCGCGGCGGTTCGGATCAAATCCTCCACCGTGATCGAGGCGCGCCATAGCCGGAAGGTTGGGCCGGGTGTCGGCATGCGCGGTTCGTCGTCGATGAAGAGGTTGGCCTGCAGGCGCTCGATTGGAAACGGCGCGCGCATCAGTGATGCGGAGATAAATGCCAGCGTGTTAAGCGTGAGGCTAAAAAAAACACCGTGCACGAGCGGGTCGAGTTGCGCGCCGAACAGACTCTGCGGGCGCAGCGCTTCAATGCCGAAGAGGCCATCGCTCAACAGTGCCGGGCCGATCATGCCGGCTTCCGCGATCCAGGGCACGAACATCGTGTAGGACCAGACAGCGAAGCCCACCGAGATGCCGGCGATGGCGCCGCGCGCGGTCCCGCCTCGCCAAAACATCCCGATGAAGAACGCCGGCGCGAATTGCGCGATCGCCGCGAAAGAGAGCAGGCCGATCGATGCGAGGGCCTGGCTCTGACCAATGGTTTGGTGAAAGCCGTACGCCAGCAGCAGCACGACAATGATCGTCGCGCGCCGAATATTCAGAAGCAGGGGTCCGAGATCGCCAGCATCGTCGCGCGCGGTCGCGGTTGTGCGGCGGACAAGCAGCGGGACGATCACCTCGTTGCAGACCATGATCGCGAGCGCGATCGACGCCACAATGACCATTGCCGTGGCGGCGGATAGACCGCCGATGAACGCGAACATCGCAACCAGCTTCGCATCGGCGGCGAGCGGGAGTGCAAGGACGAACATGTCCGCATCGACGCTTCCCGGCGCAAAACTCAGCAAGCCCGCCAGCGCGATCGGGAGGACGAAAATGTTGATCGCGACGAGGTAGAGTGGAAACAGCCAGGCGGCGGTTTTCACGTCCTTTGCGGACTGCGCCTCGACGATTGCGACGTGGAACTGGCGGGGGAGGAGCAAAATACACGCGAAGCTGAGCAGGGTAATCGTTATGCCGCGGCTCACCGACCAGCCCTGCGTCACGACGCTGTCGACGAACCCGGCCTCGCGGGCGCGCGACCAGAGATCGCTCACCCCGTCGAACATGACGAAGGTGACGAACAGGCCCACGGCGAGGAACGCGACGAGCTTGACGATCGACTCTGCGGCGACGGCGAGCATCAGCCCGTCCTGGTGTTCGGTCGCGTCTATGTGGCGGGTGCCGAAGAGGATGGCGAAGGCGGCCATCGACAGCGCGATCACGAAGGCCATGTCGCCGAGCGGGAAGACGCCCGCGCCGACGAAGCGGGACGCGAGATCACTCGCCTGCGCCGGCCCGATCAAGACCTCGACTGACGCTGCAACGGCTTTCAGCTGCAATGCGATGTACGGGATCGTCCCCGCTACGGCGATCAATGTGACGAGGGCCGCAAGGCTTTGGCTCTTGCCATACCGCGCCGCGAGGAAGTCGGCCGCAGAGGTGATGTTCTGAGCTTTTGCGATCCGTGCGAGCCGCACGACGAACGGTGCGCCGAACCCGATCATGAGGATCGCGCCGAGGTAGACCGGGATGAACCCAAAGCCAGACGTCGTCGCGAGCCCCACGCTGCCAAAGAACGTCCACGACGTGCAGTAGACCGCGAGTGTCAGCGCGTAGATCAGGGGACGATCTGCGCTCGCTCGCCCGGCCGACTGCGCGCGCTTGTCACCGAGATGGGCGACCGCGAACAGAAGGCCGACGTAGCCGAGCGCAACGCCCAGTATCAGCCATGCGTCGATCAGGGTCGTCCTCCCTCGCCTGTCGAACCCTGCGAGACTAGACCGGGGTTGCAGCGAGGGAAAGCGCGCCGTTTGCGCATGGTTGGCGTTGACGTCCGAAGAGGCGCCGCGCACCGGTCACGCCGGTAATGGTGGAACCCTGTCGAGCTCCGCGCCCGAATCTAAGGCGGGATGGGGTTGATACGGAGGTTTGCAGCCCGCCCGAACGCGATTATGCGAACTACAGCGAAGTTATCAGCACACTTCGCGTCAGCCGGCGGGTGATCACGCCCGTGGACTTGCGACAGGGAGACAGCCCCGATGGGAATGATTTCGGAATTCCGTGATTTCGCGCTGAAGAGCAATTTTCTGGATATGGCCACGGGGATCGTGATCGGCGCGGCCGTCGGCACTGTCGTCAAGTCGTTGGTGGAAGACGTCATCATGCCGCCGATTGGCATTCTGCTCGGCGGCGTCGATTTCTCGGACATCAAGATCGCGCTCGGCGAGGGCGCCGATGCCGCAACGATCAACATCGGCACCTTCATCAACAACGTGATCACGTTCCTCATAATCATGGCCGCGATCTTCATGATCATCAAAGGCTTCAACGCGGCCAAGCAGCGGATGATGGAAGAAGAAAAAGCGGCCCCGACCGAGCCGCCGGAGGATGTGAAGCTGCTCCGCGAAATCCGGGATGCGCTACAAAAAAGCGCCTGATCGGCGGTACGTCGAGATCCGCCGGACCGCTCTGTGAGGGTTCGGTGGCACTTTATCGGTCGTGACCTCAGCCGCGGCCGAGGAACGGCATGGTCGTCGCCATCACGGTCATGAACGGAATGTTTGCCTCAAGCGGCAAGCCTGCCATGTGGGCGACTGTGCGGCCCACGATCTCAGCGTCGATCACCGGCTCGGCGGCGATGCGTCCGTCGGCCTGCGGAACGCCGCGCTCGATTTGCTGCGTGATCGGCGTCGAGGCGTTGCCGGTATCGATCTGACCGCAGGCGATCGCGTACGGGCGACCGTCGAGGGCGATGGTTTTTGTCAGGCCCGTCATCGCGTGCTTGGTGGCGGTATAGGGAGCCGATCCCGGCCGCGGCGCGTGGGCGGAAACCGAGCCATTGTTGATGATGCGTCCGCCTTGCGGGCTCTGGTGGCGCATGCGGGCGAAGGCGGCGCGGGCGCACAGGAACGCGCCGGTGAGGTTCACATCCACGATCTGGCGCCACTCGGACGGGTCGATTTCGTCGATCGTCGCCGATGTGAGCCCCAATCCGGCATTGTTAAATAGCAGATCGATGCGGCCGTGGTCGCGGTCGATGGCGGCGAAGAGTGCGTCCACATCGGCCTCCCGCGCGACATCGGCAGAATGGACCATAGGTCTCGGAGCTTGGTTCATGTCGACGATCTCGGCGGCGACCGCTTCCAGTGGGTCGATGCGGCGACCGGCGAGGATGACTGACCAGCCATCAGCGGCCAGGGCGCGCGCGGTGGCGCGACCAATTCCGGTTCCGGCACCGGTAACGAGGGCAATTTTTGCAGCGGACATACGATACCGTATCGCACGGACAGCGTCGGCTAGTCGCCCGCAGCGATCGCCGCGTCACTGTCGAGTGCTGGGACCGGTGGCGTATCAGGTTTGCGCACCGGCGGCGGGGGCAGCTCGCTCGGGGGTGGCTGGACCACCAGACGGCCCGATGCGAAATCGCTGAGGTCGATTTCGGTGCCGAGGTTTTCCTGCGCGACGCGGCAGGCCCAGGTCTCGCCCCAGCGTTTGGCCGCGTCTCGGAAGATGCGGCGTCCGCGCCTGAAACGGCGGGCGCGTTGTAGCCGGCGCGTTGCCGCTTCGGACAAGGCCATCGCTGGACAGTTAAGCGTCGCCTCGAAGGCGTAACCGGCATCCTCGAGGGTGGGGATCTGATCGTTGGCGCTCACGCTCGTCACACAGCCCAGCATCAGGGCACCAGCGGCAACCGCGCGGCGGGCGTAGGCTTGACGGGCCGGCGCAGTTCGTCGTGTGCGCATGATCATGCGGCCTGTCCCCAATGCGTGTCGGCCGGCCGAGCATCGGCACGGCAGCGTGTCCCGCTGCATTCCTGCGCGTCGGATCATGCAAACCGCATACCTGGGCAGCCCCGACGGTCAGACGGTACAGTTGCTTATCCATCGGTGACAACGGCTGCGCGTGGTGGTTGCGCATCGACGGGCGCCCGCGTATACGGCGCCTTGGTGCTCGCGAGGGCACCCAATCCGCTGCCTGAGGTCTGGCGCTTTTGCGCCGCAAAGCCCGCACCGAGACGTGCGGCACCGCAAGGCGCGAACGCACATACGAAGGAATTGCGATGTACGCGGTGATTAAAACCGGCGGCAAACAGTATCGTGTCGCCGCAGACGATGTTCTGAAAATCGAGAAGGTCGAAGGCGAGGTCGGTGAGACCATCTCGTTCGGAAGCATCCTCATGGTTGGCGGGGATGATCCGACGGTGGGGAGCCCACTGGTCGATGGCGCCGAGGTGACGGCCGAAGTCGTTGCGCAAGGACGCGCTCGCAAGATCATCGTCTTCAAGAAGAAGCGGCGCCAGAACTACCGGCGAAAAAAGGGCCATCGTCAGCATGAGACGACGGTGCGGATCACCGGGATCTCGCTCGGCGGGAAAACGCTTGCGCAGGCGTCCGAAAAACCCGTTGCGCCGGCCGAGTCTGCGGAGCCGGAAGAGCTGCCGGCATCGGATGATCTGCCGACATTGTTCGACGCGCCCGAAGGTGGCGGCGACGATCTGACGAAGATCAGCGGCGTTGGCCCGAAAATCGCGGAAAAGCTGAACGCAATGGGCATCACCACCTTCGCACAGGTCGCCGCGTTCACTGAAGAAGACATTGCGAAAGTCGACGATCTGCTCAACTTCAAGGGTCGTATCGGACGCGAGGATTGGGTTTCTCAGGCAAAGACGCTCGCCGAGGGCGACTGATCATATGGCGCAGCGCGCGCCGCTTCGGACGTGTGCCGAGCGCGGTGCTGCAAGAACAATCAATCGGTGACAGTGGTCACCTGAGCGAAGTCAGGAAGAGCAGATGGCACACAAAAAAGCAGGTGGTTCATCCCGGAACGGCCGCGACAGTGAGGGCCGGCGCCTTGGGGTGAAAAAGTTCGGCGGTGAGAACGTAATCCCGGGCAACATTATCATCCGTCAGCGCGGCACGAAGTGGCATCCGGGCACCGGTGTCGGGATGGGCAAGGATCATACAATTTTCGCCCTGATTGACGGACAGGTGCAGTTCGCGCGCAAGGCGAACGGACGGACTTACGTTTCGGTCCTCACCGGTGACGAATTCAAGGCGTTCCAGGAAGCCAAACAGAACGCTTAAGCGGCAGTCCGCCGCCGGCTTTGCGGCAGCGATCGAGCCCAGTTCATGGCGGAGGGGTGGGTAACCGCCCCTCCGTTTTTGTATGCGTCTCCCCGATGTCATTGCGATGCCGCGCCTGATCCTGCGACGGCTCGATGCTGACGATGCCCGTGCGATCGTGCGCCTGCTCGACGCCTTGGATGTCGCGCGCACCACGGCATCGATCCCGCACCCTTGCCGGGCTGAGCATGCCGAGCGCTGGATCGCGGGAAGCGATGAGCTCGGGCCGGCACGCGCCATAACGGCCGACGGGCGACTGATCGGTGTCATAAGTTTCAACCCGGTGACGGATGGCGCGACGGAGATCGGCTACTGGCTTGGCCAACCGTTCTGGGGGCAGGGGTTCATACGCGAGGCGGTCGATGCGATGATCGCAGCAGCCTTTCAGCAAGGCAGCGCCCGCCGAATCACCGCGCAGGTATTCGACGACAACCCGGCGTCGGCTCGTGTGCTCGAGCGGTGCGGGTTTGACCGCGTGGGGCGCGGGACAGGTGCGTCGGTTGCACGGGGACGGAGAGATATTCCGGAGACACATTTTGCCTGCACGCGTGACAGCTGGCACACGCGGCACGAAGGATGTGCGGCATGAAATTTCTCGATCAAGCCAAGATTTACGTCCGCTCGGGGAACGGCGGGGCCGGATGTGTTTCGTTCCGTCGTGAAAAATTCGTCGAATTCGGCGGGCCGGACGGCGGCGATGGTGGGCGCGGGGGCGATGTCATCGTCGAGTGCGTCGCAAACCTGAACACGCTTATCGATTTTCGCTACCAGCAGCACTTCAAGGCCGGGACAGGCATTCATGGCATGGGCCGGAACCGCACGGGTGCTGCGGGCGACGATGTTCGCCTAAAGGTACCGCCGGGGACGCAGCTGTTCGCGGAAGATAATGAGACGTTGCTAGCTGACTTGACCACGCCGGGTGACACGGTGGTTCTGGCGCGCGGCGGGAACGGCGGGTTCGGAAATGCGCGCTTTAAGTCTTCGACAAACCAAGCGCCACGTCGGGCCAACCCCGGCGAGCCCGGGGAGGAAATCACCGTTTGGCTGCGGTTGAAGCTTATCGCTGACGCCGGGCTGGTCGGCTTGCCGAATGCAGGCAAGAGTACGTTTCTGGCGCGCGTCACCGCAGCAAAGCCGAAGATCGCCGACTACCCGTTCACGACGCTGCATCCGAACCTCGGCGTTGTTGGCCATCACGGGCGGGAGTTCGTGCTGGCGGCTAGTCCCGGCTTGATCGAGGTAGCGCACGAAGG
>JBCBJG010000045.1:0-15556 GCA_038523655.1 Pseudomonadota bacterium
ACCCGCCACGTGGAGGGGCCGCGCCGGGAACGCGCGCTTCCGCGAACGCTGAGCGTCGCCGAGGTGGACCGGTTGCTCGAAGCGGCGCGTCGGCAGATGGACGCGGCTGAGGGGGCGCAGAAGATGCAGTTCACCCGGCTCTACTGTTTGCTCGAAGTGCTTTACGCCACGGGTCTGCGGGTGAGTGAGCTGGTCTCTCTGCAACGCATTGCGCTGACGGGCGACGACTATACGCTGCCGATCAAGGGCAAGGGTGGGCGTGAAAGACTGGTCCCGCTGCACGACGCAGCACGGGCGGCGATCAAGCGATATCTCGATCTCGAACGCGCGTTAGATAACGGGCGACGACCGGATACGCCGTGGCTGTTTCCCTCGCGTGGCCAGCTTGGGCACATCACGCGGCAACGCTTGGCGCAGGAGCTCAAGGAACTCGCTGTTGCGGCCGGCCTCGCACCGGAAGCTGTATCACCGCACGTGCTTCGGCATGCGTTCGCCAGTCACCTGCTGGACCGGGGAGCCGATTTGCGCTCGGTGCAGCAGCTGCTTGGGCATGCCGACATCTCCACCACGCAGATCTACACCCACGTGCTCGAGGAGCGGCTCAAGTCGATCGTCTTCGAGCACCATCCGCTCGCCAGGCGCGCGGGCTCTGACCGCCCGTCGTCCGAGCCACCGAGCGAACCGGGGGAAGACTAGGTCTTCTGCAGCTGTAAAGTGTCAGCGGCGGTGTGGCTTGACAGCAACGACGCGGGTCCGCAAACCCCGGCTCAATCTGGCTCCGCACCGGTACCGCCGTCGGTTGGTTGCGGTCGGAGCGCGTACACGAACCTCGCCGCGAGCCGCCACGACCATGACTGTCATGCGCACCTACCTCGATTTCGAGAAGCCCGTCGCCGAGTTGGAACGCCAGGTCTCCGAGTTGCGTGCACTCGCCGAGGCGGATGAGACGGTTTCCGTCGACGATGAGATCGCGGCGCTCGAGACGAAGGCGCAAAAGGCGCTGGAGACGACCTATTCCAAGCTGACGCCGTGGCAGAAAACGCGTGTGGCGCGGCACGAAGATCGGCCGCACTTCAGTGACTATGCGGCCGGGCTCTTTAGCGAATTCACCCCGTTTGCCGGCGATCGGCACTTCGCGGAGGATTGCGCGATCCAGGGTGGGCCTGCCTGGTTTCGCGGTCGCTCGGTCATGCTGATCGGGCAGGAAAAGGGCTCGGATACCAAGTCCCGCGTCACGCATAACTTCGGCATGGCGCGGCCTGAGGGATACCGCAAAGCGGTCCGCCTCATGGAGATGGCGGAGAAGTTCGGGCTGCCGGTGATCACGCTGGTCGACACGGCCGGCGCGTACCCCGGGATCGGTGCAGAAGAGCGCGGGCAGTCGGAAGCGATCGCGCGCTCGACGGATTGCTGCCTCGGGTTGACTGTGCCGATCGTCGCGCTGGTGATCGGTGAGGGGGGCTCCGGCGGCGCAGTCGCGATTGCGACGGCGAACAAAGTGCTGATGCTCGAACATGCGATTTATACGGTCGCCTCGCCCGAGGCGGCGGCCTCGATCCTCTGGCGGGACGCCGACCGCGCGATCGATGCCGCGACCAACATGAAGATCACGGCCCAGGATCTGCTGGAACTCGGCGTAATCGACCGGATCGTGACTGAGCCCGTCGGCGGAGCGCATCGCGACCCCGAGCGGGCCATGTCGGATGCGGGCGATCAGATCGAGGCGGTAATCGCAAGTTTCGACGGGATGGACGGCGACGCGATCCGGGCGCAGCGTCACGAGAAGTTCATGGGCATCGGGCGGGCTTAGCAGCGCGTCACGCATGGCCCGGGCGTTCTGCGGCGCTTATTGCCGGGCGACACACGCGTGGGCTTGGTTGCTCGTGGTACTGCTCGCGTTAGATCGATGCTCTTGCGGCCCGGCTCTCTCGCGGCCCGGCTCTCTAGCGGCGCGGCTCATATGCCGCTCGCGCTGCCACATTCATCGTTTATTCACCCCCACGTCGTGATTCTCGGCCCGTCGGCCACGGGCATTTTGGGTCGCCGCTTTCGCGGATGGGGTAGGCATCGTGTCCAGTCTCGAACTGAAAGCCTGCGCCGGAGGTCGGTTAGCGCACCCTCGCCGGATCGGGGTCGGGATGTGTGCGACGATTGGTCTGTTCGCTGCAGCACTCATGCTTGCCGGTTGTTCGCAGGGTATCCCACCGCATCTCAAGCCGGTGCCGCCAGAAGCTGCTCAGCGGCTCGCGAGCAAGGGCATGAGCACGAAAGACCCGATCTTCATCCGTATCTTCAAGAAGGAGGCGGAACTCGAGATCTGGAAGCAGAAGGACGACGGGCGCTTCCACCACTTCAAGACCTATCCGATCTGCAATTTCTCCGGAAAGCTCGGGCCCAAGCTGAAGCAGGGTGACCGGCAGAGCCCCGAGGGATTTTATTCCGTCGGCAAAGGTCAACTCAACCCGAAGAGCAAATTCCACCTCGCGTTCAATCTCGGGTTTCCCAATCGGTTCGATCGCGCACACGGATACACTGGCGCCCACCTGATGGTGCATGGCGACTGCACGTCTGCCGGGTGCTACGCGATGACGGATGCCGTCATCGAGGAGATTTATGCCCTAGCGCGGGATGCGCTCGATGGTGGGCAAGCGCGCTTTCACGTCCACGCGTTCCCGTTCCGTATGACGGATGAAAACTTTGCCACGCATCGGCGGAGCAAGTGGGCAAGTTTCTGGGTACAGCTCAAGCGCGGATACGATGATTTCGAGATCTCGCATCAGGTGCCGACCGTCGATATCTGCGCGCGGCGCTACCACGTAAACGCGAAGTTTCGCGGTGGGCGCAACCGCCTTCGCCCGAACGGGCCATGTCCACCATATACCCGCGTCGCCCCGATCCCGTGGAATGGCATCGGGGGTGATCAGGATCGTGATGCCCTAGAGGCGGCATTCCAGACCGTGACGAAGCGAGCAGGGCGGGTGCGCTCACTGCGGCCAACTTTGAACGTGCAAAACAAAAGCCGTAATATTATTACATCTGGTGCGCGTGAGAACTGAACGTCGGTGGCAACGGCCATCGCCATACCCCCTTCACCGGAGCACATCACATGTCGAAGACGATCGCCCTTCTCCTGCTCGGCACGGCCCTCGGTGCGGCACCCGCCTACGCTGGCGAAAACCACAACCATGATCACGATCACAACCACGCAAAGCGCAGTGTCGATGCGCACGAGCACGGTGTGAGCACGCTCGAAATCGCGATCGAGGGCAAGACGGTCGCGATGCGCCTCGAGGCGCCGGGCGCGGACATCGTCGGCTTCGAGTACAAGGCGAAAACAAAGGCTGACAAAACCAAGATCAGGAACGCGATGGCCACGCTGCGTGAACCGCTTGCGCTGTTCAAGATGCCTGCGGCGGCCGGCTGCAAGGTAGCCAAGGTCGAGGTCGCGCTCGAGGGTGATGACGTTGCCAGCGAGGACCATGCCGGCCACGACCACGACGATCATGACCACGGGGCAAAGAAGGCTGAACGCGGCAGCAACAAGGGCGCGAAGAAGGCCAAGAAAACGGCCGGACACGACCATGATCATGACCACGGCGCGGAGGCCAAGGCCGAAGGTGCGAACCACACGGCATTTGAAGGAACGTACGAGCTGACGTGTGCGAGCCCCGGGAAAATCGATCAGATTTCGTTCGATTATTTCTCCAAGTTCGGCGGTGCTGAAGAGGTCGAAGTCGAGATCGCCAGCGCGTCCGGTCAGCAGAAGTTCGAGGTCACGCGCGGTAAACCTGTCGCGACACTCGCCGGTCTCTGACCAACCCGGAACCGAGCACCGTATGACGCCGCTGGTCGCCGCTGCCGATACGGCAGATGCGCGTGACAAGGGCCTGATGGTCCGCTGCACCGACGTCCGCTTTTCGTGGCCCGGCTCGCGGCGTTTCACACTTGATATCCCGTCGCTCCGAATTGCGCGTGGGCGACGGGTTTTGCTCCTCGGTCCATCGGGAACGGGGAAGTCGACGCTGCTCAGTCTGCTGGCTGGCATCGTTGCTCCCGACAACGGGGCGATCGAGATTGCGGGAGAAAATCTCTCGCGTCTCTCGCCAGCCGCGCGAGACCGGCACCGGGCAGAACGCCTCGGCATCATCTTCCAGATGTTCAATCTGCTGCCGTACGGGCGGGCAATCGATAACGTGCTGCTCGCGCTACAGTTTGCGCCAGCGCGCCGCGCACGGGCTTCGCGGGAAGGGAGCGCATACACCGAGGCGCTGCGATTGCTTGGGCGGCTCGGGATCGACGACACGCTTGCGCGCGCGACGTCCGCGCAGCTGAGTGTCGGGCAACAGCAGCGTGTCGCAGCGGCGCGCGCGCTCATCGGACAACCTGATGTCGTGATCGCGGACGAGCCGACCTCGGCGCTGGACCGTGCACGCCAGCGCGATTTTCTCTCCCTGCTGTCCGATGAGGTCGCAGCTTCTGATGCAACGCTGATCATGGTCTCGCACGATGAGACGATGGTCGATGCGTTCGACGAGGTGCTGCACCTTGAAAGTCTCATCGC
Source organism: Pseudomonadota bacterium (assembly GCA_038523655.1). Lineage (GTDB taxonomy): Bacteria > Pseudomonadota > Alphaproteobacteria > Rhizobiales > CALHAX01 > CALHAX01. The sequence continues at coordinate 4,562 of JBCBJG010000045.1, forward strand.
CAGCTCCGAGGCGCCACAGTGAACCTCCCGCGTCTCGCCCTCATGTCGCTCGCCAGCCGCTGGCCGACGGCGATCCTATCGATGCTTGCGATTGCCTTTAGCGTGATGCTGTTTCTCGGCGTCGAGAAGGTGCGCAACGGTGCCCGCGCGAGTTTCGCCGATACGATTTCCGGTACCGATGTGATCGTCGGTGCGCGCGCCGGAAGCGTGCAGCTCCTGTTGTATTCCGTCTTTCGGATCGGCAACGCGACCAACAACGTGACGTGGCAGACCTATGAAACCGTGCGCTCGCGCCCGGAAGTTGAGTGGTCCGTGCCGCTCTCGCTCGGCGATAGTCACCGCGGCTACCGCGTGCTCGGCACGACGACCGGATACTTCGATCACTACCGGTACCGCCGTGACCGAGAACTCGTGTTCAAGGAAGGCACGCGGTTCGACGATCTGTTTGATGCGGTACTTGGTGCGGATGTTGCGGCGGCGCTCGGGTACAAAATCGGGCAATCGATTATCGTCTCGCATGGTCTCGGGCGGGTCTCGTTCACCGACCACGCCGACAAGCCCTTCACGGTTGTCGGCATTCTCGCGAAGACGGGAACGCCGGTCGATCGGACCGTGCATGTGAGCCTCGAGGCGATCGAGGCGATCCACGCGGACTGGCGGGGCGGCTCGCGCGACATGCGCAACAAGCTGAGTGCTGAGGATGTGCGCAAAATGGACCTCAGCCCCAAGGCGATCACGGCCGCGCTCGTGGGGCTCAAATCGCGGCTGCAGGTGTTTCGCTTCCGAAGTGCGGTGAACAGCTACCGGGAGGAAGCGATCACTGCCGTTCTGCCCGGTGTGGCGCTGGCGGAACTTTGGGAGCTCGTCGGGCAGGCCGAGACCGCGCTCGCGATCGTCTCGGGCATGGTCATCCTCACCGCGCTGCTTGGTATGGTGACGATGCTGCTCGCAACCCTCAATGAACGGCGGCGGGAGATGGCGATCCTGCGCTCGGTCGGCGCGCGGCCGCGGACAGTGGTTGGACTGCTGGTCGCTGAGGCCGGCATCCTGACGCTCGGCGGCGTGATCGTCGGGGCGCTGGCGCTCTATGCGGTGTTGTTTGCTGTGCGCGGCCTCATCGATGACCGGTTCGGCCTTTATATTGCGTTCTCGCCCCCCACATCGTGGGAGCTTTGGACGCTGGTGGGGATCGTCGCCGCGGGTCTGGTCGTCGGACTGATCCCGGCTTGGCGGGCCTATCGGCACTCACTCGCAGACGGGATGCTGGTGCGCAGTTGACGCACACGTTAACGGTGTGTCCGTCGGTGGTGCGCTACGCTTTCGCCAAATGCTCGAGGAGACGCGGTCATGCGAACGTTGGCATTGTTCAGTCTGCTTGGCGCGCTCGGGGTTGTCGTCGGCGCGGTTGGGGTGACGAGCGGGCTCATTGGTTTCGGCGCCAGTCAGGCGACACCGGTGATCGCGGCGGCACCCACGCCTGGCTCGCGCCGGTTGATGCCGGCACAGGATATCGAGTGGGAAAATCTTCAACCGGAGCTTCCCGAAGACTACGAGCCCGAGCCGCAAGCGCCGATCGACCACAGCATCGGGACCGAGATGTTCCTGAGCGATGCGCAGCTCTTCAACGATATTCCCGAAAGCGAAGAAGACGCGATCCGGGAACTCGCGGCGATGCTGCCGCCGCAACCGATCGAGCCGACGGTCGATACCTACAATGGAAAGCGCATCAGGCTTGCCGGCTACATGGTGCCGCTAGATTTCCAGGCGACGAAGGTCAGCGAATTCCTGCTCGTGCCGTATGTCGGCGCCTGCATTCATGTTCCGGCGCCGGCGACGAACCAGGTGGTCTACATTCAGACCGACAATCCGGTCGAGTTCACGGGGCTGTACGACCCGGTGTACGTGACGGGGACGATGTCGACGGAAAGTGAGAAGACCGAGCTTGCCGAGGCCGGATACCGAATTCGCGCGGACGATGTCCGACCCTACGAGTAGCGGGCGGCACGTTCTGCTCGGCGCGATGCTCGGGTGCACAGCGTGAGCGGCCATCCGGCGCGGAGCGCACCGACCCGTCGTGCGGTCGTTCGCAGGCTCGGAGCGACCGGAATTCTCTTCGCCGGCCTTTGCCAGCTTACCTGCCGCCCCCTGTTCGCTGCGCCGCGGAGACCTCAACTGACCGGCCCCATCATCGATGATCTGAGCCATCCGGCGCCCCGCGCCACGATTGGCCAGGACTGGACGCTCGTAACGGATCAGGTGATGGGTGGCGTCTCAGCGGGTCGTCTAACGCGCGAAGATGTGGCTGGGCGGGCGGCGCTCCGACTGCGCGGGCCGGTTCGCCTGGAGAACAACGGCGGCTTCATCCAGATGGCGCTCGACCTCGCCGGCGACGGCGGGCCGGTCGATGCCAGCGCGTTCATCGGCATCGAACTCGACGTGTTAGGAAACAATGAGACCTACAACACGCATTTGCGCACCAGCGATCTGACGCGGCCCTGGCAGTCCTATCGCCAGCCGTTTGAGGCGCGCGGCGTGTGGAAGACCCACCGACTTCCATTCACTGAATTCGAGGCGCACCGAACCGAAACCCCGTTCGATCCCGCACGCGTTCGGCGGATCGGGATCGTCGCGATCGGCCGGGCGTTTGAGGCCGATCTCGCGGTTGGTGGGGTTCGGTTCTACTGAGCCGCTCAGCGCTTCGTTGGACCAGCCTCGATGACGTCCTCGACGGTGCGCAGGCCCGGCTTTGGTGAGGAGACCAGCACGGCCATGTTTCCGGGCAGGTGCTCGTTGTTCATCATCCGGGTGTGCGATTTCGGGATGTCCTCGAAGCCGAAGACTTCCGACATGCACGGGTCGATCCGCCGTTCGATGACCAGCCGGTTCGCCTCGCTTGCCTGCTTCAGGTGAGCGAAGTGCGACCCCTGAATGCGTTTCTGGTGCATCCAGACGTAGCGGGCGTCCATCGTGAGTTTATAGCCGGTCGTGCCGGCGCAGATGACGACCATGCCGCCGCGTTTGCACACGAAGGTCGAGACCGGAAATGTCGCTTCACCCGGGTGCTCGAAGACGCAATCGACGTTCACGCCTTTGCCGGTGACATCCCAGATCGCCTTGCCGAACTTGCGGGCTTCCTTGAACCAGGCGGCGTATTCATCGGAGCCGACTTCCGGAAGCTCGCCCCAGCAGTCGAAATCCTTGCGGTTGATCACGCCCTTGGCGCCGAGCTGCATGACGAAATCGCGTTTATCTTCTCCGGAGATCACGCCGATCGCGTTGGCGCCGGCCGTTGCGCAGAGCTGCACGGCGAATGAACCGAGGCCGCCAGACGCGCCCCAGACGAGCACGTTATGGCCCGGGCGCAGGACGTGCGGGCGGTGGCCGAACAGCATGCGATAGGCGGTGGCGAGGGTCAGGGTGTAACAGGCCGCCTCTTCCCACGTGAGGTGTTTGGGGCGCGGCATGAGCTGCTGGGCCTGGGCGCGGCAGAACTGCGCAAAGGAACCATCCGGGGTTTCGTAGCCCCAGATGCGCTGGGTCGGCGAGTACATCGGATCGCCGCCATTACAGGACTCGTCGTCGCCGTCGTCCTGGTTGCAGTGAATGACGACCTCGTCGCCGACCTTCCAGTTCTTCACCTTGCGGCCGACGGCGTAGACGATGCCCGAGGCGTCCGAGCCGGCGATGTGATAGTCGCTGTCGTGGCCGTCCAGCGTGGAGATCGGCTTGCCGAGCGAGGCCCAGACGCCGTTGTAGTTCACGCCTGCGGCCATCACGAGGACCAGCACTTCGTGACTGTCGAGTTCCCAGGTCGGGACCACTTCGAGCTGCATGGCGGATTCCGGCTCGCCGTGACGCTCCTTGCGGATGCACCAGGCATGCATCTTCGCCGGGACGTGGCCGAGTGGCGGGATCTCGCCAATCTCGTAAAGGTCCTTGCCTTCTGGGCCGGCGGTCGTTTGCTGCGCCGGTTCTTTCACTGCGGTGCTCGTCGCCATGTCGCTCCCCCGAAATGAAGTTTAGTCTGGCCGGTCTGCCAGAATGTCGCAGCCGTTATACGCAGGCGGACGCTTGTTGCAATGCAGCATGGCGCCGGTATCGCGGGGGAATGGTCGCAGGGGGCAGGTGCGGGCCTCGGCAGGTGCCAACGCTGCGTCTGCGAGTCGATGAGCGATGACTACGGCGCGATCGCAACCCCCGTGGACGCGTTTTTTACGAAGTGTTCACACGCGCCGGACTATCGCGTGACGCTCGTGCAGCGTTCACCGGTGCGGCGCGGATGTACTACGTCTATGCATTACTTGGCGGCCTCGCGGGCCTTGACGCGCTGACCTACGCGGTCGTCTTCGTGTGGGCGTTCATTGGCACACGCATACTCCGCACCGCGATCCTCAACGTGCTGCTCGCGTGGTCCTTCCTGCCGATCCTGTTCATTGCGGGCGTTGGCGCGAACCTCGTCGCTCAGATCTTCGGCTACAGTTTTCCGTTCGACGTGCCGTTCGATGAACTAACGCTCGTGCGACATGTGCCCATGGAAGATTTCTTGGTGACGTTGCTGATTTCGTTCCTCGGCGTCCTGATCGGCCTTGGCGCGATTTTCGCGATGTATCGGGCCTGGGGGCACACCGGCGAAGTGCGGGTCAACTAGACCGCCTCATGCGGCCCGGCATGGTCGGCGTCGGCTCACTTCTCGATCGTGATGCCAAGCACCGCTGCAAAGGCCAGCACGAGCGCGCCCGCGAGCAGTACGAAGGCGAACAGCCAGGCAGCGAGGCGGGTTTGATCGGAAGCCCTGTCTGCCTTGCGCTTTTTGTTGGTCATCAATCACTCCATTCGCCTCGTCACGTCAGCGCGATCTGGGCGGGTTGACGCGCATGGTGAGCCAGGCCGACGTTGCCTACCACGGTGATGGGGGCACAGGCGGTGACGAAGCAGACAACCAACGACTCTCGTGATCCGACGCGCAACGCGCAGATCACCGCATCGGGCGACGTGCCCAACACGCTGGAGCCAAGTGCAGTGGCGGCAACTGTGACGCCTGCGACCGCGGATAACGCGACCGGCTCGATGACCGGACGGGCACGGAAAAAAATCCGCTCCGGTCGTGCCGCGCGGCTTGCGACCGGTCAGCGCGCCGGTGAGGCGGCGAGCCCCGCAGCGCCCGGGCAATCCGGCGGGATGTACCGGCCTCTCAGTGACGGCGATGTCGATGCGATTATTGCGGCCGCCTTCCGGTTGCTGGATGATCTCGGTATGGGCGATGTGCCGGATGCTCTTGCGCGGCGCTGCATCGCAGAGGGGGCGCGTATCAACGGCCATGGTCGACTTTCTCTCCCAGAAGTGTTGGTGAGACGCTGCATCGATCGGGCTGCAAAATCCATCACGTTGCATGGTCGAGACCCGTCGCGGACGATCGAGCTCGGTGGGGATACCGTGCACTTTGGCACCGGGGGCGCGGCAGTTCAGGTCCTTGATCTGGAAACGCAGCGATATCGTCCAACGACACTCGCTGACCTCGCCGATCTCACGCGGCTGGTGGACACGCTCGGCTCGATCAGTTGGTTCACGCGCTGCTGCATCGCCCGTGACATCCAGGAGGTTGACGCGCTCGATATCAACACGGCGTTCGCGCTCCTGAAGGGGACCACGAAGCCCGTCGGCACCGCCTTTACGGTGGCCGCACATGTCGAGCCGATCGTCGAGATGTTCGATCTGGCGCTTGGGCGGCGTGGCGCATTTGCCGAGGCACCCTTTTGCAAAGCGCATATTTCTCCGATCATCTCACCGATGCGGTTCGGCGAAGATGCGGTGGAGGTGACGGAAGCGTGCATTGCGCAGGGTGTGCCGATTTCCTGCATCACGGCGGCGCAGGCCGGCGCGACGGCGCCCGCCACGCCCGCGGCATTTCTCTCCCAATCGCTCGCTGAGACGTTGGCGGCCCTCGTCATGGTCAACGTGTTCGCCCCCGGCTACCCGATGATTTTCTCGAACTGGCCGTTGGTCGTTGATTTGCGCACCGGTTCGTTTTCGGGCGGGGGCGGCGAGACCGCGCTACTCAACGCGGCATCGGCACAGGTCTCGAACCGTCTCGGTCTGCCCTCCGGCATCGCGGCCTCGATGTCGGATGCCAAAGCGGTGGATGCGCAGATGGGTGTCGAGAAGGGGCTGACGGTGCTCGCTGCCGGGCTTGCTGGCGGCAACCTCGTCTATGAGTGCGCCGGCATGACCGCGAGCCTGCTGGGGACGAGCTTCGAGGCGTTCGTGCTCGACGACGAGATGATTGCGCACGTCCTGCGGGTCTTGCGCGGCATCGAAGTGACGCCGGAGACGCTGGCGCATGAGGCGATCACGGCAGCGGTGCTGGGTGAGGGGCATTTTCTCGGTGGCGCCGACACGCTCGCGGCAATGGAGCGGGACTATTTCTATCCGCCAACGGCGGACCGGGATGAGCCGCGGACATGGGAGGAAAATGGTGCGTCAACGGCGGCGGAACGTGCACGCGATATTGTCCGTGACCGGCTTGCGCATCACGACCCGAAGGCGCTCGATCCGACAGCTGAAAAACACATTCGCGCGCGCTACGATATCCGGCTCGCGTAGGTGGTTGTCGCCCTATGCGTGCCGCCCTCTGCGTGTCGCCCTGTGCGTGCGTCTCAACGCGTGCCGCTTATTTTTCTCCTGACGCAGTTGGCGCGATGTGGAGCAGACCCTCGCGCTCGAGCGTCGCCGCGTTCAGGATCATAATGCTTGTCCCTGATCCATCCGCGATCGTAATCGCAAGCCGGTCGCCGTCGAGTGTCGTGTCGACCACCCGGGCACCCGCGGGCACGGCGGTCAGTGCAACGGCGAGGCGCCCGGCGTCGACGCCATAGCGCTTGGCGAGGTCGCCACGCGAGGTGATCGCCGGGCTGCCTGATGCATCCGGCGCCGTGTCGCCAAGCGAAGCCGCGCGGTGGATGATAAGGCCGACAAGTGTCGCGAACCCGACGACCAGAATGACGCCCATCACGATGACCGCCTGGATCATTCGGCGCGTCGCGGCCGGGCTCATGAATGGCGGTGGGTCGTCATTTGCGGCGGCTGGAACATCGCCGGTGCGGGCATCGGTGCGCGGCGCGTGATCGTCCGGGCTTTCGAGCTTCTGTTCCGACGTGTCGTGTCGCGTGAAGCCGCTCATGTGCGTTCTCCAACATGCGCGGGCTGCTCCGCTCGCCGTGCAGTTCGTGTATCAGGTTTCCACCATCGGCCAACCCGGCGCGAAACGAGCCTGTCGCAATGCACCCCGGCCTGCATGAAATCACCTTCGGCGCCGATGATGCGGGCGGGCGGCTTGACCGGGCCCTCGCCGATCGGCTCGGTGCGTTCTCGCGCGCGCGGGTGAAGGCACTGATCAAGGAGGGGAAAGTTGCCCTCGCCGGCGAGGTCGTCACGGCGCCGAACCGGACCGTCCAGCCCGGCGAACGCTACGTCGTCGAGGTGCCGGAGGTGGAACCGGCCGTGCCACGTGGAGAAAATATACCGCTCGCCGTCCTGTTCGAGGATGCGGATCTGATCGTCGTCGACAAGCCTGCCGGGCTGGTCGTCCACCCGGCAGCGGGCAACTGGACCGGCACACTCGTGAACGCGTTGATCGCGCATTGTGGCGACAGCCTCTCGGGTATTGGCGGTGTGAAGCGCCCGGGCATCGTCCATCGCCTCGACAAGGATACCTCGGGCGTGATGGTCGTCGCGAAGTCGGATCGGGCGCACGCCGGGCTCGCCGCGCAATTTGCGTCGCACGGGGCGGACGGGCGGCTGACGCGGGCTTACACCGCGTTCGTGTGGGGGGCGCCCGAGCGTGCGGCGGGCACGATCGATGTGCCAATCGGACGGGACCCGTATCACCGCACGCGTCGTGCAGTTGTCGCCCGCGCCGCGATCGAGGCGCGGAGCGATGCGCGCCACGCCGTGACGCATTATTTCTGTGAGCGTGTCTTCGCGACGGAGCGGCGCGCGGAGGCGTTGGCACAGCTCACCTGCCGGCTCGAGACAGGCAGGACCCATCAGATCCGGGTGCACCTCGCCCACGTCGGGCACCCGCTGCTCGGCGACACGGTGTACGGCCGTGGTCATGCGAGCGGGCGTGGGCTTCTCGGTGAAGCGGCGACAGCAGCTTTCGACGCGCTCGGGCGGCAGGCGCTGCATGCGCACGAACTCGGGTTCGAGCACCCGGTCGATGGGCGACCGCTGTGCTTTTCCTCTCCCCTGCCGGACGACCTCAAGGAATTGGTTGCTGGGCTCCAGGCCGACAGTTCGTAAGCGGAGTGTTAACCGGCTTTTAGGGCGGCACCCGTCATCGTCTTTGCAACCAGGCGCGCCAATCGACGGCGCGGGTGAAGGGCGGGACACGGACGATGAGCGGTTTTCAATATGTCGAGTTGCCGGCGCGGGAAGTGCTCTTCAACGAGCATGAGCCCGGCGACTGCGCGTATGTGGTGGAACGCGGGGCGCTCGAGATATCGGTCAAGCGCAACGGCGAACGGGTTGTCCTCACGCATATCGGGCCCGGCGAAATCGTCGGCGAACTCGCCATCCTGAGCGACGAGCGCCGCGCGGCAACGGCGGTCGCGCTCGAAGAGACCGTGGTGCGTAAAATTCACGCGGACCAGTTCGCGCGCCGGGTGCTCGATATGGACCCCGTGATGCGTCTACTGATCGAGACCGTCATGAAACGACTGCACCGCACGGTGCGCCTGTTGAAGAACGATGGTCAGCCGGCGCCCGAGCTGTTCGACGCGCGCTCGCCGTTCGTCGATGAGGCGCTTGAGAGTCTGCGGCTCGAAAACGATATCGCTCTCGCGCTCAAGCGCGGGGAGATGCGCGCGTTCTACCAGCCGATCGTCGATCTGCGCTCCGGCAAGCTGCGCGCGTTCGAAGCGCTGGTGCGCTGGATGCATCCGACGCGCGGCCTCCTCGCACCGGACCAGTTCATCCCGACGGCGAATGAGAGCAGCCTGATTCGCCAGATCACGTCGTTCTGCATTACGCGGGCGGCGGCCGATCTGCCGCGGATGCGGGTGGCATGCCTCTCGAATCCGGCGAACGTGGAACCGGTCAACGTGAATGTGAACGTCACGGGCCGCGATCTCGAAAGCGGCAACATTGTCGATCAGCTCAATGCGGCGCTCGCCGCCAATGGTCTGGTCGGCCGCGACCTGTCATTCGAGATCACCGAAAGCTCGCTGATGGTCGATACGACCATGGCAGCGCGGGTGCTGGACGATATCCGTGCGCTCGGCACGGGTGTCGCGATTGACGATTTCGGGACCGGCTTCTCGAACATGGCCTATCTCGCCGGGCTGCCGGCAACGACGATTAAGATCGATCGCAGTTTCGTGAGCCGGTGCTTCGCCGACGACGAGCACCGCAAGATCGTGGTGACCATCCTGCGGCTCGCCCAACAGCTCGGCATGAGCACGGTCGCGGAAGGGATCGAGACACCGCAGGAGTTCTCGCTGCTGTGCGACGAGGGCGCGGAGTATGGGCAGGGCTTTTTGTTCGCCAAGCCGATGCCGCTCGAGGAAGCGCTCGGCCTAATTGCCGGGTGGGATGCCGCGCGCGCAGCGATCGGAGGCGCGCCGATCGACGTAAACGTAGCATAGCGACTGCGAACGATATCGGCGCCGAGCGACAAGCGCTCGGCAGGTGTCCGCAGCAACCCTGTCGATCGGTCGTCACCGAGGGCGCGTGCACAAAACATCCAGTCAGCGATGACCGGAACCGTAATACCGCCGCATGTATGTCCTAGGGTCACTGCAATCTCGATCGCGGTGTTGTGTGCGTCTGCAATGAAGACGGGTGCGTCTTTGACGGACCCGAACCGTCTGCGCTGCGTTCGTCCCATATCTCAGGTGTTGGAGGACCCCCATGGCTAACACCAATCTGCCGGTCATCGCCGAAGGGCAGTCCGGTCTGTCGAAATATCTGGAGCAAATTCGGAAGTTTCCGATGCTGCAGCCGGATCAGGAATACATGCTCGCGAAGCGTTGGGTCGAACACGCCGACAGCGACGCGGCCCACCAGCTCGTCACCTCGCATCTACGTCTCGTCGCCAAGATCGCGATGGGTTACCGCGGCTACGGTCTGCCGATCGGTGAGGTCGTGCAGGAGGGCAACATCGGCCTGATGCAGGCGGTGAAGCGGTTCGACCCGGAGAAAGGATTCCGCCTCGCCACGTATGCGATGTGGTGGATCCGCGCCTCGATCCAGGAATACATCCTGCGCTCGTGGAGCCTCGTGAAGATGGGCACCACCGCTTCGCAGAAGAAACTGTTCTTCAATCTGCGGAAGATCAAGGGCCAGCTGCAGGCATTCGAGGATGGTGACCTGACGCCGGAGCACGTGAAGGAAATCTCCACGCGTCTGAACGTGCCGGAGCAGGACGTCGTGTCGATGAACCGCCGGCTTGGCGGCGACTCCTCGCTGAACGCGCCGATGCGCGCAGATGGCGAGGGCTCGGGCGAGTGGATGGACTGGGTCGAGGATGACAAGGCGGTCGATCAGGAGACCACGCTCGCAGACACAGATGAGCTCGACCAGCGGCGGGCATTCCTCGTCAATGCGATGGGGGATCTCAACGATCGCGAGCGGCGAATTTTCGAAGCCCGGCGTCTGTCTGAAGACCCGCTGACACTCGAAGAACTCAGCCAGGAGTTCGGCGTGAGCCGGGAACGCATCCGGCAGATTGAGGTCCGGGCGTTCGAGAAGGTTCAGGCAGCGGTAACGTCGGCTGCGCGGTCCGAAGCGGCACAGGCGGCCGATATGGCAGCGGCCGGGCGATAGGTGCATCGCCGCGCGGCGGCTCTCAAGCACCGCGCGTTGTCCGAGCGATCAGATCAGACCGGCATGTTTCGGCATGCCGGTTTTTTTGTGCGATGTCCGCGCGGCGTTGCGTGGCGCTTGCGAGCTGGGCGGGCGACGTGCGCGAAACTTGTTTGCGCCGCACACCGATGGTAC
>JBCBJG010000046.1:0-15333 GCA_038523655.1 Pseudomonadota bacterium
ATCGTCCTCAATGTGATAGCCGAGCACCTCCCGACAGATCTTCATCGACAGCGATGATGACCGATCGATCGCGCCGACGACGAGCGGATGAATGTGCTTGAAGATGTCCGTGTAGGGGTTGCCGTGATGGTCACGCGCATCCGTGTTCCAAAGGCGCACGATACGCGACAGCTCGTCCTGGCTGACGCTGACGCGCGAATTGTCAATCTCGTCGATCGGTGAGAGGTCGTGGCGCAGTGACGAATCGATCGCGGAGAGATGCGCCAGAGGGCCCATCTTAATGCGGTCCGCACCGAGCGCGATGATCGTTGCTGCAGAGGCGCACTCGAGCGGCACGAGCGCGTCGAGGTCGTCGACGTATTTGCGGATCAGGTGAACGATGCGCAGTGCTGCTTCCGGGTCGCCACCATCGGATTTCATGAAAAGGGCCGCGGTGTCGAGGTGTCCGACCCGCTTCAGCAGTTTGTAGAGCGCGAGCACGTCGGCATCGCACACGCGGCCGCGAAACGACGTCCAGTAGGTCAGCACCTTTCGGCCGGTCGTGGCTTCGATCTTGGCCAGCAGCGCCTGCGTTCGGTCGAACAGCATCGGCGGCTGCTTGACCTTCTTACGACGCGGATCATCGGGCGCGGGGACATCGGTCGTGTCAGGCGTCCGATCTTCGGCGGGCATATCCGACGTGCCGGGCGCCCCTTCCCCTCTCGCTTCTATTGTCTCGGCCTCACTCCCGGGGCCGCTCCCGTCGGCTCTTGCGGGTTCAACAGCGGCGTCATCGATCGCTGCGTCGTCACCTGTCGAGCGCTCATCCATCGGGGCTTCTCCGGCAATCGGCCCGCGACGGCTTCGGTCGGGGCGGCGTGTCCATCTGCGGGCGGTATCACTTCGGGAGGACGGAGAGCAACGCGGTGATCGTGACGAGGGACAGCAGCGTCGTGAGTGCGACCGAGCCGGAAACGGACCCGACAGCGCGCTCGTAGCGCGCCGCGAAAAGGTATGCATTGGCGCCGGTCGGGCAGGCCGCGAGAATGACCGCGACACCGAGCCAGAGCGCCGGCAGATCGAAGATGTAGACCCCTGCGAGCCAGGCGACAGCCGGCATGACGAGAAGTTTGAGCAGGCTCATTGCGATGAGCGTGGCCGTCTGGCCGGTGATCCGGTAGCGCACGAGTGACAGGCCGAGCGCGAAAAGGGCGCCGGGGATGCCGGCGGCGGCGAGGTAATCGATGATCGTCAGCGGAATGGTCGGGATCGCGACGCCCGTCGTGCGCCATAGCGTGCCGCCGATAATCCCGATCAAGATCGGGTTGCGGACCAGCATAACCCCGACATCACGCACCATCACGCCCAGCGTCCGGCCGGTATCGCGCGCGGCCGCCTCTTGCTGAAACGTCGCGACGATCCACATGGCAGGAGCATGGACGGCCACCACGACGGCGAGCGGCGCGATGGCCTCGTCACCGAAATGACCGACTGCCAGTGGAATACCCATCATCACCGTATTGCCAAACGTGGCGCCCATACCGACGGAGGCTGTGTCCGCAAATGGTCGCGCGAGCATGGTGCGCGTCATGACGGTCGCTGCGATCCATGTGACCGCGGCGGACGCCAAGAATGCGGCGAGTAGGTCGAACGAACGCCCTTCCACTGGCGCAATCGTCGCCATGGTACGGAACAGCAGAGCCGGCATGGCGATTGTGAAGACGAAGCTCGCAAGGCCACGGTCTGCGGCTTCGTCGAGCAGGGAAAGTCGGGCCGCGAGGTATCCGAGTGCGATCAGGCCGAAAACCGGGGCGACGGTGTTGAGGACTTCGGTCATGTGTTCGCCGTTCCGGTGGCTCGAGAGTGATGTGCGACCCGCTCGAATGCGGGTCAGCTTGACGTGATGCGTGTGGGCCGGATGCCCATGCCTCGGGCGTCGTCCGGACACATAGGACGGAGTTGCGGCCTGAGTTGCTGACTGAGTTGCTACCGGGGCAAATGCCAGATGGAGGGGCGCCGCTGTCAGTGATCCGTAGCGGATCTCGGCGGATGCGGCGACCAGCATAGGGGGTGAGGATGCGCGCACGCATGCTCCACGGGACGACCACACAACGCGACCGGCGCGGGCAACCACCGGCTGCGCGAGAGCGCGGCGCTCGTTTGTCCACGCTTGTTGCGCTGGCCGCGATGCTGGTTGCCGCCTTCGACCTGTCGACCGCCGGCATCGCCGAGGCACAGGAAACGGCGCCGGCGGCTGCACAAACGAATAATACTCCCGCACGACCTCCGGCAGCAGATATCCGCGGCACCAACACGGCAGGCGGTGAAGCGGTCGACACACCGGCAGAGCCGCCTGCGGAGACCGAAGGAGCATCCGGCTCACCGGTTGCACCGCCCGCGACGGCTGCTGCCCGGGCGCTCGATGCCGCGACGCGCGAGCTCAACCGCATCACCGCCGAATTGGAGCGCCTCGAAAAAGCGGTCGAGCGTTCGCGGGAACGCGAGGCGGAGCTTTCCCGCCTGCGCGGCGTGATCGAGGACCTGCAGATCGACACCGTCAGCGTGGGTGAGGGACTTGCTCCGACCGAGGGCGACATCGCCGGCCAGATCCGCCGCCTCGGACCGCCACCGGCAGAGGGCGCGCCGCCGGAGAACGCCGTTCTTAGCGAAGAACGCACCCGGCTTGCTGAGACTCAGCGCGAGATCGCGGGCAAGCTCGCGGCGGCGCGGGTCGCAGACGAGCGCGCGCGCCAGTTGCTCGATCTTATCCAGTCCTATCGTCGTGGAGCCTTCCGCGGCTTTTTGTTCGAGCAGGCGCAGAGCCCTCTGTCCTTCAACCTGTGGCGCAGCGTGCTCAGCGAAGGCGCAGCGATCCCGCGCCAGGCGACGCGGATGTTGACGAACTGGTGGTCGTCGCTGCGGACGGACCACGTGTTTCTGCTGACCATGCTCGGGTTCCTCGTCGGCGTATTTATTCTCCGCCGGGTGCGCCGCGCATTTATGACGCGTTACCGCGACGATGCGAGACGGATCGGCCTCAGCGCCAGTGCACGCGCGACGGTCGCGGTCAGTGTCATCATCGTGCGGGCGGCGGGGCCGGTGCTGCTTGCTGGAGCGGCGCTGCTGATCATCGGCTCGATGTCGCAAGTGCCCCAAAGTCTTGCGCAGATAACCGGGACGGCGTTCTGGGCGTTCTGCCTGTTCACCGTGGTGCGGGCGGTTGCGTGGACCGTGCTTGCAGTGCGGCATCCGACTTGGCGGCTGGTCGCGCTCGGCAACGAGGCCGCGCGGCAAGTCCGTCGGCTGCTGGTCGCGATCGCCGGCGTCTATGCGCTGGGGCTGATCGCGCGGGACCTCGTCGATGTGTCCTTTGCCCCAGCGACCATCATTACCCTGGTGGTCGGGCTCGCGAGCCTCGCGATCGGCGCTCTCATGGTGACGCTTGGCTGGTCGCGGGTCGCTTGGGGGCGGATGGCCGATGACGGCGCGGCGCGGCTCGGGGTTTGGTGGTTGCGTCTGCCGATCCTGATCGCAGGGCTGGCGATCGTCGGATCCGCACTGGCGGGATACGTCAACCTAGCCGCATTCATCGCGGACCAGGCGATCGTGACGGGGTCGATTGTGGCACTCGCGTTGTTGGCCCATGCAACGCTCGGTGAGGTGGCTCGGTACGTCACGGCGGCGCCCCCGGATACGTCCGGCTATGCGATGGCGACCGGCGATACGACCACCGGGACGTTCCGCGCGCAGGAGCGGGGATTTCCCTCCTTCCTCGGCGACGGTTTTCAGCGACGGGTCACGAACGCGGTTCGCGGCATCCTCGGCGTCGCGGTTTTTGTCTTCGCGGCACTGCTGATCCTGCTGCAGTGGGGGTTCGATTTCGGCGACATCCTGCTGCGGTTGCGCCAAGCGTTCTTCGGCTTCGACATTGGTGCCTTCCGGATATCGATCGCGGCGATCCTCGTCGGCGCTGCGCTGTTCCTCGCCGGGATCTTCGCGACGCGGCTGATGCAGCGCTCACTTGCGCGGACCGTTTTGTCTGCGGAGCGGATGGACGCTGGGCTCGCGCATTCGATCAACGTCTCGATCGGTTACATCGGCCTTGCCGTGTCCGCGCTGATTGCGATCTCGTACGCCGGGTTCAGCTTCGCCAACCTGGCGATTGTCGCGGGCGCGCTTTCCGTTGGCATCGGCTTCGGCCTGCAAAGCATTGTCAACAACTTCGTCTCCGGTCTCATCCTGCTGGCGGAGCGTCCGATCCAGGTCGGCGACTGGATCGTCGTCGGTGACCAGCAAGGCTATGTGCGCCAGATCAGCGTGCGCGCCACGGTGATCGAGACATTCGATCGCGCGAGCCTGATTATTCCGAACTCGGATCTGATGACGGGCGTAGTGACCAACTGGACCTACGGCAGTCGGCTCGGCCGGGTGGTTGTCAAGGTCGGCACCTCCTACGACGCCAACCCGCGGGAGGTGCACGACACGCTCGTCGAGATCGGGCGGCGCAATCCGTTGGCGCTCAAGACACCGGCGCCATCCGTCATCTTCGAGGATTTCGCGGACAGCACGATGCTGTTCCAGCTCAGGATTTTTATTGCGGATATCAACAACGTGCTTCGGGCCCAGTCCGAACTGCGGATGGCGATCTGGGAGGGGTTCCGCGAACGCGGGATCTCGATCGATTACCCGCAGCTCGACGTGCACATCACGCGCAAAGAACCGGCGGCAGCGATCAACGGCAAGAACGGCACTGGCTCGCTCGGCAATGCATCCGAAGAGCCGCGCCCGCAGATGCCGCCTGCTCCGGGTCAACAGTTCCCAGGAGCGGGGCAGCCGCAGTATGCCGGTGGACCGCACGGCGCAACACAAGGCGGGACGACGCCGCGGCCGTACGCGGTTACCGGGCAGGCGTTGCAGGGGCAGGCGGTGCCGGGACAGGCGGGACAAGGGCACCCGGCGCAACCGCTGCAACCGCGCACGGTTCAGGCGCCGCCCGATTACGTGGCGCGCGGGGAGGAAAATCCGCAGGCGCAAGCTGCCCCTCGAACGTTCGAGCCGCGACCGGGACCTGCTGGCGACCGGCGCGACCCCACAGCAGAACGCGCGCCGATCAGTTCATCCTTCCGTCGCGAACCCTGAGCCGGCCTTCAGATAGGCGTCCCGCGGCGGGGCAAAGACATCGAGAACGACAAGGCCATCGGGGCCGGCGCGCAGAGTGTGGGGCATGTCGCCGGGCGTGCGCCAGAAATCGCCCCGGGCCACCGCAACCTCCATGTCGCCCTGCACGCGCGTGCCGGTGCCCTCGATCACGACGCCCCACTGCTCTTCGGGATGCGCATGAAGCGTGCCTTCGGCTTCGGGCTCGAAGCAGACGACGGACACCATGGCCTGGTCGCCGGGAAAGACGCGGGTCGTCACGCCATCGCGCAACGTGCGCGGAATGCCCTGTGTCAGATCATCGAGGTGGAAGAAGTTTTCTCTGGCGTTCGACATCAACCGCTCCGTTTGCCTGTCGCGAACGCGATCGCGCGCTCTAGATCGTCGATCAGCAGATCGACCGGTTCCAGCCCGGTCGATAGCCGTAAGAGATCGTCCGGTACCGGCGAGGTCGGCCCTTCGACCGACGCCCGATGCTCGATCAGGCTTTCCGTACCGCCGAGCGATGTCGCGTCGGTCCACACGCGTGTCGCCGCGCAGACCCGTATCGCCGTCGATGCCCCACCTCGCAACCGAAGAGACAGCATGCCGGAATATCCTCCCGTCATCTGTGCGCTTGCGACAGCGTGGCCAGGTGCCGACGGAAGACCCGGGTAGAGCACCGCTTCCACGTCGCTATGGTTTGCAAAATGCTCCGCGATCTTCAGCGCGCTTTGCGATTGGGCGCGGACCCGGACATGCAGCGTGCGCAATCCCCGCTGCAGAAGCATGGCGTCGAAGGGAGATAAAAGCGGCCCGGTCGTCTGGCGCATGCGGCGCGCCTCGCGGGCGAGGGCGTCATCCCGGGCGAAGACGAGCGCGCCGGCCAAGACGTCCGAATGGCCATTCAGATACTTGGTGGCGGAATGCATGACGACATCTGCGCCAAGCGCGAGCGGGCGGGTGAGAACCGGCGTCGCAACCGTCGAATCGCAGATGACACACGCGCCATGCGCGCGCGCCAGGGCGCAGACCTCGGCGATGTCGGTGATGTTCCATAGCGGGTTGCCGGGTGTCTCGACCCAGATCGCGGTGGCGTTACCGTCGGCAACGTGACGCTGTACCGCTTCGAGGTCGGTCATATCGGCAAACGTGACGGAGAGGCCGTGGCGGGGCGCGTCATGGACCAGCCAGGATCGCAGCGCCCAGTACATCACATCCGGTGCGAGGAGCTTCGCTCCCGGGCCAAGCGCCAACAGCGCTGCGATCGCGGCAGACATGCCGGATGAAAAAACATACGCGGGCCCTTCCCCGCCCTCGAGACGGCGCAAGGTCTCTTCGACCGCCATGACACCTGCATTTTCATCCCGACCGTAGACCATGCCGGACGGTGCGCCGGCGTTATCGCCGCTGCCGTTGCGGGCAAACGTTGCAGCGAGATTGATCGAGGGGAGGACTGCACCGGTTGCAGCGTCGTGACCGCCACCTGCGACCGCAAACGCCTCGGCTGCGCTCTGTGCAGTTTCTGCGTGTGTTTCAGGTTCGTCAGTCATTTCTGCTTTGTTGACGAGGTTTGTCTGGGGCGCTTTGCATGCGGGCAGGTCCACGCGCCGGGGTGTCGCGGGGTGTAGGATGGCGAAGGGGTTTCGTGTCGGGCGCCCCGCAGTTTAGACGGTAGGCGATGCCACACACTGCCGCCAGCAAATCAATCCTCATCACCGGATGCTCGTCCGGGATCGGACTCGCTTGCGCCACCGGGCTTAAGGCGCGCGGGTGGCGCGTGATCGCGACAGCGCGGCGCGAGGATGATCTCGCGCGGCTTCGCGAGCTCGGGCTCGATGCGGTGCATCTCGAGCTGCGCGATCCGGCATCGGTTGCGGCGTGCGCAGAAGAGGCGCTCCGCCTGACGGACGGGAAGCTTTTTGCCCTTTTCAACAACGCTGCCTATGGCCAGCCGGGCGCGGTCGAGGACCTGCCGGTCGACGTGCTGCGCACACAGTTCGAGACCAACGTATTTTCCTGGCACGACCTGACGTGCCGGCTGATCCCCGCGATGCGTGCAAACGGGCGCGGGCGGATCGTGCAGTGTTCGTCGGTGCTGGGGTTCATATCGCCGCCGTGGCGAGGGGCGTACAACGCGTCGAAGCATGCGATCGAGGCGTTGACGGCGTCGCTCCGCTTCGAACTCGACGGCAGCGGCATCGACGTCGTCTCAATCCAGCCGGGCCCGATCGAAAGTCGGTTCGTCGCACATGCACTCGCGGCGGCGGAGGAAAATATCGATCTCGAGGACACACCGCATCGTGAGACCTACCGCGATCGCATCGCGTCCATGCGGACGGGTGGGTCGTCGCGATTCAAGCTCGGCCCCGAGGCAGTGCTGGACAAGCTCGTCCATGCGCTTGAAAGTCCACGGCCAAGGCTCACGTACAAAGTTACATGGCCGACCTACTTTGCGGCATGGGCGCTCCGGTTTCTCCCCGAGCGCCTCGCACATCGCGTCATCGCCAACGCCTAGCTTCGTTCGCGCCGTCCACCCTCATCGCGACCGGGGTCGGTGAGGCATTCGGCGGCGCGCCACCTGATCCGGGACAGAGCAATGTCATCCACACTTTCGATCAGCAGCCTGCTTGCTGCCGCGGCGGTTGCCGTGGTCCTGGTTTTCGGGCTCTGGAACATGATGCGCGACGGCTCGAAAAGCCGTAGCCAGAACCTGATGCGGTGGCGTGTCGGCTTGCAGTTCTTTGCGGTCGTCCTGCTGATGCTCGGTCTTTATCTGAAGGCAGGCTGACATGGTCGTTCTGAACAAAATTTATACGAAGACAGGCGATGCGGGCACGACAGCGCTCGGCACCGGCGAGCGGCGTGCAAAGCATGATCTGCGGGTGTCGGCCTACGGGACCGTCGACGAGGCGAACGCGGCGATCGGGGTCGCACGGCTTGCCCTCGAGGCTGCGGGTGAGGAGACGGTCTCCCCCATGCTTCGGCGCATTCAGAACGACATGTTCGATCTCGGTGCGGACCTGTGCACGCCGGAGGGCGATGCCGACCTCGGTTATGAGCCACTGCGAATGGTGGATTCGCAGGTCGAACGGCTCGAAGGTGACATCGACACGCTCAACGCCGAACTCGAGCCACTCCGTTCGTTCGTGCTGCCGGGTGGTACGGCGGCAGCGGCACATCTGCATGTCGGGCGTACCGTCGCGCGGCGGGCCGAGCGGAAGATGACCGAGCTCGCGGCGTCTGAGGACGAGACCGTCAGCGCCGCGGCGATGAAGTACATCAACCGGCTGTCCGACTTCCTGTTCGTTGCGAGCCGGTATGTGAACGACAAGGGTGCGGGCGACGAGCTTTGGGTGCCCGGCGCAAACCGCTGAGGCGGCACGCGCCGCGACTTGCCTAGTCGCAGCGTGAAGCGACCGTCCGATCGACGGCTGACCGTTGGAACCCACCCGCGGATGACGGATGCCTGTCAGAAACGCTCGAGCAGCCGCTCGATGTAGTCCAGTTCCAGCGATGGGCGGTTGGGATCGCTCGCACGCCGGCGTAGCTCTTCCAGGATGCGCCGTGCGCGCTGCACGTCGATCTCTCCCGGAACCTCCACGCCCTCGCCCGTGACGCGACCGTCGTTCCGCTCATCGCGGTTTCGGCCAAGTGGATCACGCGGCTGCTGGCCGGCCTGCCCGGTCATGCCGCGCATCATCTGCTGCGCCATCTGGCGTGAGCCCTGACGGAGCTGCTCGAGCGCCTCCGACTGCTGGCGGGTCGCGCGGTCGAGATCGCCGTTTTCGAGCGAGCGCTGCGCACCCTCCATCGCGCGTTGCGCCTGCTCGAGCTGACGAGGTGCCTGTGCACCCGTGCCACGCAGGCCTTCCATCAGCTGACCCAGGCTGTCGCGCAGATCGCCCTGGCGCTGGGAGAGCTGGCTGCCCCTGCGGCCTTGGTTGCCCTGTTGACTGCCTTCGCCCTGCTGGCCCCGTTGGCCCCGTTGGCCTTGCTGACCCTGCCGACCACGTTGGCCTTGTTGGCCGCGTTGACCTTGCGCCTGGCGCTGGCCCGGTTGGCCCTGACCTTGTTGGCCGCGTTGGCCAGGTTGTCGCTGGCCCTGCTGGCCTCGTTGACCCTGTTGCTGCTGTTGGCCGTTCTGGCCGCTCTGCGGTTGGCCGTCGCGGGGGCGGCCCTGCCGCGCGTTGAAGGTATCGTCGAGGAGCTGCTGCTGGTTGCGCACAATGTCGCCGAATTGGCGCATCTGCTGCTGCATCTGGTTCGACCGCGGATTGCCCTGCGCCGTCTGCATCTGCTCCATCATGTCGCGGAGCTGATCGAGCATTTGCTGGGCGGCATCACGCGCGCCGGACTTCGCCATGTTTTCAATATCGCGCAGCATCTGATCGAGATCGCGCTGCGAAAGTTGGCGGCCATTCTGGTTTTGATTTTGATTCTGCGCCTGCTGCTGACGCTGCTGCTGACCGTTCTGCTGTGCTTGGCGCTGCATCGACTGGAGGAAGCGATTCATCGCCTCACGCAACTCTTCCATCAGGCGGGAGATTTCCTCGTCTGTCGCGCCATTCTTCAGCGCTTCGGATAGCCGCTCCTGTGCGTTCCGCAGGTCGCGTTCGGCCTGCGAGAGATCGCCGTCCTCAACCCTGAGCGCGATGCTCCAGAGCTGGTCGACCACTTCCTTGAGCAGTGCCGTGGTGCGCTCGGCGGCCGCCTGTTTTTTCTCCAGTTCGGTGGATGCCGCGCGCTCTTTGCCGGCGTTCGAGGCTGTGCCTTTGTCCGCATCGGTCGTCGATGCCGCGACCAGAGCCCGTTCATTCGGCGCAAAGAAGGTCCACGGGTGGTGAGTGATCCGCCAGTATGCGGAGCGAAGACCGAGGTAGACTGCGCGATCCGGCGTGAAGAGTTCAGGCGCGATGGTCAGCGCATTGAGCGCGGTGGCCACCTCGCCGCGCCGCGACGGATTGATCGCGAGGAGACGACGCTGCTCAACAATCGCCTTGGCGAGCGGCTTGCGGAAACGACGGGCCGGAAGGCGGAAGGTATGCGGTGCACTGCGCCCAACTTGCGGCGCCTGATCCGTCGCTTCGAGGGTCATAACGACCTCGAGGCCGGCCCACGGGTGCTCGGCAAGATCCTTGAAGGTCTTGGCCTCGATTTTCCTCGCGTTGCGACGCGGGAGTTTAAGCGTCACGCTCGGCGCGGGCCACGGGCTCGACGCACTGGAGGCTGTGATACCTGCATCAGCGCGGCTGCGCGCGCTTAGCGCCATAGTCGCTTCGGCGGTCACTACCCCGTAGTCGTCCTCGATCGCGTAGTTGAGCGTCAGCGCGCCGCGGGCGCTCGGCGCGGCGGGTTTCGTGAGGCGAATTTCCGGCGGCAGATCGGGCGTGACCTCAAAACGGATCCCCCGCAGCCGATCATCGGCATAGCGGAGCGATAACGTCCCGCTGGCGCGAAGCGCGGTCTTGAACTCGATCTGATCGGCCATTGCTTCGCGTTCGCTCGCACCAACCGCGATAGGCGGCGTGCTTGGCGCAGCTCCGGCGGCCGGGTCGGGTGCATTCCCCACCGCCTTCTCGCCATCGCGGGCCTTCCCATCATCCGGCGTCCCCGACGCGGCAGCATCGTCCTCGCCGACCGGGGTCAAGGCGACCTCTTCATCGCGTGCTGCCCCGTCCGGGCGGAAACCGGCGGTAATCGTGTCACGCGGCAGGCCGACGATGCGGAGGACCACCTCACTTCCCGCCGGGACTTCGACGCGACGCGTCTGGTCAGAGCCCAAGGTCTGCAGCGGCCCGCTCGCGAGCATGATCGGCGCCTTGCGGGTGTAATGCGGCGGCGTCACCCAGGCGTCGATCCGCGCGTCCACCGTCGGTGCCGCAGCTGTCGTGCGGAAGGCCGAGAACAGCCGCTCTCCAGCGACGGGCCAGACGAACAGCGCGACGAGCGTGGTCGCGAGCATGAGCGCGGCGCGCAACGCGTAGGGGTCGCGCTTTTCCACCCGGGGCTCCGGGCGGCCCGGACGCAGGCGGTCAAACGACGCCGCTAGGCGGTCACGGTGGGTCTGCCAGATCTTGCGGGCGCGGGCATCGGTCGCGACGTCGCCGGTGCTGCGCAGCGTGTCGTCGTAGGCAGACGCCGGGCGGTGCGGCACGCCGGAGCGCACTTCGAGCCGGCGAATAGCTTCGTCGCGGGTCGGAGCGGAAACGCGCACGAGGGGGAAAAATGCCGCCAAGCCCGCAATCACGAACGCGGTGAGCAAGACGATCCGAACCGCACCATCGACCGCGAGCCAAAGACCGGCGAGCGAGGCCAACACGAACAGCAAGAGCACGGCGACCGGCGGCCAAAAACGCGGCCAAACGCGCTCGACCCAGAGAGCGCGGCGGCTGGCGCGAATTCGTTTTTCAAGCAGATCGCCAGCCGCGATTTCAGTAGCGCCTCGGGATGCGCCCCGAGGAGCACTCGAGGATGCATCTCTGAATGCGGGATCGGTACCGGGCTTCGAGGGAAACTGGGAGCCGGACTGCGGCGATCGCGATGACGACTGGGGGGTATCGGTCATGCGTCTCACTAGCACGTTTGGGCGCAAACGGGAGAGGCTGCGCGGTCACGGGAACGACAGGTAAACGTTGTTTGCGCGGCGTCCCTGTCGGGCTGGCCTGCCGACGCTCACCCGGGCCGACGCTCAGCCGGGTTTGCGGCAAGACTGTGTTCATGACGCCGCTCGCGGCACGGCGACACTGGTGCGACCTCGTTCGTCGGAGTACCGCTCTCATAGCAGCGCCCGCTCAACCGACGGGGTTGCGCCGACCCCTCGAAAATGAAGGACAGCCGTCCCGTGTTCGTTCCCCTCAGCGACGACAACCCGCTTTCCACAATCCCGTACCAGTTCGTGACGGTGATGCTGATCGTCGCGAACGTGTTGATCTTCTTCATCGCGGAGGTGTTTGCCGGCCCGCAGATGGCGGGGCTTGCCCTCGTGCCGGTCGAGTTTGCGCGCGAAGGATTTTTCGGGCCGACGATCCCGGGGGAGCGGTTCGACGGGTTCGACGTCCCGGAACGTGTGACCCTCCTGTCGTACATGTTCCTCCATGCGGATGTGCTGCATCTCGCGGGGAACATGCTGTTCCTCTGGGTCTTCGGCGACAACGTCGAGGACGCGATGGGACACGGCCGGTTTCTGATTTTCTACCTTCTTTGCGGCGTGGTCGCCGGGTTGACCCACGCAGCGGTGATGGGCGCGACCGGGTTCGGGACGGCCCCCTTGATCGGGGCGAGTGGCGCAGTTGCCGGGTGTGTCGCGGCCTATCTCATGCTGCACCCGCGCGTGCGGGTCTGGGTGCTGGTGCTGCGGTTCATTCCACTGCGCATTGCCGCGATCTGGGCGCTAGGCGCCTGGGTCGTCATGCAGTTTATCATGGCGCTGATGCCGCAAGTGGACGCCGTTGCGTGGTGGGCACACGTCGGCGGGATGGTATGCGGCGCGGTGCTCATCCTTTTCATGCGACGAACGGGCGTGCGGCTGTTCGATCGGGGATTGGAGCGGATCGCGTAGGCGCGTCGCCGTGACAGCGACGGGATGGAGCCAGTTGCGGCCACCGCAAATAGCCAGTTCGCCGTGGTTTCCTGCCGCAGGTCGCTACGCTTGTCGATCCACGCCCGTACGGCGATTGACAGCGTTTTGAGCGAGACCTAGCGTGCGCGAACTTCAGCGCAATGCGCTCTTCTTCTATCTGCGGCCGCCTTGCGATTGGTGCCAGATGCCAACGCCAGCCGCAGCTACCTGATCTCGCGGAGAACAGAGCCGATGAAAGTCCTCGTGCCGGTCAAGCGCGTTGTGGATTACAACGTGAAAATCCGCGTCAAGGCCGATGGGTCCGGCGTCGAGCTGGCCAATGTCAAAATGTCGATGAACCCGTTCGACGAAATCTCTGTCGAACAGGCGATCCGCCTGAAAGAGGCTGGGATCGCGGAGGAAATCATCGCGGTCTCGATCGGGCCGGAAAAATCGCAGGAGACGATCCGCACGGCTCTCGCGATGGGCGCCGATCGCGGCATCCTCGTGCAGACCGACGATCTCGTCGAGCCACTGGCGGTCGCGAAAATACTCAAGAAAATCGTCGAAGATGAGCAGCCGGGTTTTGTCATTGTCGGCAAGCAGGCGATCGACGATGACTGCAACCAGACGGGACAGATGCTCGCGGCGATGCTCGGTTGGGCGCAGGGCACCTTCGCGAGCAAACTTGAGATCGAGGGCGACACCGCACTTGTCACACGCGAGGTGGACGGCGGGCTGCAGACGGTCGAGCTGAAGATGCCCTGCGTGATGACGACCGATCTGCGCCTGAACGAACCGCGCTACGCTTCGCTGCCAAACATCATGAAGGCGAAGAAAAAACCGATCGACATCAAGACACCGGGCGATCTCGGCGTCGACACGGCGGCGCGCATCAGCGTCGTGAAAACCTATGAGCCTCCGGCGCGCGAAGCTGGCGTGAAAGTTGGCTCGGTGGGTGAACTGGTCTCGAAACTCAAGGAAGAGGCAGGGGTAATCTAATGGCTGTTCTTCTTCTCGCTGAACACGACAACAGCGAACTCAACGCAGCAACGCACAAGGCGATGACCGCTGCGAGCCAACTGGGCGGCGACGTCCATGTCCTCGTTGCAGGCTCCGGCTGTCGGGAGGTTGCTGACGAAGCGGCCAAGCTCGACGGCGCCGCGAAAGTGCTGCTCGCGGACGCGGCGCAGCTCGGCAACGGACTGGCCGAGGAACTCACCGGCCTCGTCGTGCCGATGATGGCGAACTACGATGCACTCATCGCAGCGGCGACCAACAACGGGAAAAACGTGCTCCCGCGCGTCGCCGCGATGTTGGACGTGGCGCAGATTTCCGAAATCACCGAGGTAAAGTCCGCCGACACGTTCGTGCGACTGATCTACGCGGGCAACGCCGTGCAGGAGATCACGTCGAGCGACGCGAAGAAGGTGATTACGGTCCGCACCGCGAACTTCGACGCGGCCGGCATGTCTGGAAGCGCTGCGGTCGAGACCGTCGATGTCGGTGATCCGGTTGGTCTCTCCACGCATAAGGCGGACGAGCTTTCCTCGTCGGACCGTCCCGAGCTTACGTCTGCGAAAATCGTCGTCTCCGGCGGCCGCGGAATGCAGTCGGGCGACAATTTCGGGCTGTTGGAAAAGGTTGCGGACCGGCTGAACGCGGCCGTGGGAGCCAGCCGTGCCGCCGTCGACGCGGGCTACGTGCCGAACGAGTATCAGGTGGGTCAGACCGGCAAGGTCGTTGCGCCGGACCTTTATCTGGCCGTCGGCATCTCCGGCGCGATCCAGCACCTCGCGGGCATGAAGGACAGCAAGGTGATCGTCGCGATCAACAAGGACGACGAGGCGCCGATTTTCCAGGTCGCCGACTACGGCCTCGTCGCTGACCTGTTCGAGGCGCTGCCTCAGCTAGATGCGGAGCTCGAAAAGGCTGGTCTGTGACCGCGTGATCAACCGCGACGCTCCAGCCATGCCGCACTGCAACATCGGCCTCGCGTCCAACGCGGGGCTGGTGTAGCTTTCCTACATGACCGCATCCGCCTCCCTTACAGCCAACCTGAGCACGATGGCGCAGAACGACAATCCGGTTTCCGCGCCGACGACAGTGCGCAAGGTGGGCGTGATCGGCGCCGGGCAGATGGGGAACGGGATCGCACATGTCGTTGCCCTCGCCGGCTACGACGTGACCGTGAACGATCTAGAGAAAGATCGCTACGAAGCGGCGATCGACGTGATCACCAAAAACATGGGTCGGCAGGTCGCTCGCGGAAAAATCAGCGAGACCGAGATGTCCGGCGCGCTGGAGCGGATCAGCTTTGCCGCAGACTATTCAAAGCTCGGTGACGCCGATCTGGTCGTCGAAGCGGCGACGGAAGACGAGCAGGTCAAGCGCCAGATCTTCTCCGATCTGTGCGCGCACCTGAAGCCCGGCGCGATGCTCGCGTCCAACACCTCATCGATCTCTATCACCCGGCTTGCCTCGGGCACCGATCGGCCCGAGCACTTCATCGGCATGCACTTCATGAATCCGGTGCCGCTGATGGAGCTCGTCGAGCTTATCCGCGGGATCGCAACGGACGAGAAAACCTACGATTCCGCGCATGCGTTTGTGCGCTCGCTCAGCAAGACCGTTGCGGTCGCGGAGGATTTTCCGGC
>JBCBJG010000047.1:0-15269 GCA_038523655.1 Pseudomonadota bacterium
CCACATTGGCATCCACACCCACAATGATACGGAGAACGCCGTCGCCAACACCCTGGCCGCAATCACGGCAGGCGCCCGCCAGATACAGGGCACGATCAACGGCATCGGCGAACGCTGCGGCAACGCCAATCTCATCTCGATCATTCCGACGTTGATGCTGAAATCGGAGTTTGCGGACGCGTTCGAGATCGGCGTGACTCCCGAAAAGCTTGCGCGGATTTCACATGTCTCGCGCGTTCTGGATGAGACGCTCAACCGCGCACCGTTCAGCCAGGCGCCGTATGTGGGCCGTTCCGCATTCGCGACCAAAGCCGGCATCCACGCGTCGGCGATCATGAAGAACCCGGACACCTACGAGCACATCGAGCCCGCTGCCGTCGGCAACTCGCGCAAGCTGCTCGTCGGCGATCAGGCTGGGCGCTCGAATATCCGCTCCGCGCTCATAGACATCGGTATCGAACTCGACAAGGACAGCCCCGCGCTTCAGCGCATTCTCGATGTGATGAAGGAGCGCGAGGCGGAAGGATATGCATACGAGGCGGCGGAAGCTTCCTTCGAACTGCTCGCCCGGCGCGAGATGGGTGAGCTACCGAAATTTTTCTCCGTCGACTCCTACCGCGTGCTTGTCGAGCGCCGATACGATGCGCGCGGGGCGTTGCGCACGATCTCGGAAGCAACCGTCAAGGTCTCGATCGATGATGACGATACGCAGCATTGGTCGGTCGCGGAGGGTAATGGCCCCGTCAACGCACTGGACAGTGCCTTACGCAAAGACCTCGGACGGTTCCAGAAGGCGATCGAGCCGATCGAACTGGTCGACTACAAGGTACGCATCCTGACCGGGGGGACCGAGGCCGTAACACGCGTCCTCGTCGAGACCCGCGATGCCGAGACGCGCGAGCGCTGGTTCACAGTCGGCGTCTCACCGAACATCGTCGATGCGAGCTTCGAGGCGCTCTGTGATTCGATCAATTACCGGCTGATGAAGCACGGCGGCGCACTGCGCTCTGCGGCTGCCTGATCCGCTGCGTCTTTGAAGCCGCGGAGGAAAAAGGTCGACGGAAAAAATAGCGGCAGGTGGAGACCTAAGTCTCGCGCCGGCCACTCGACTGGCCGGCCTTGTAGGTCAGATAAAGCCCCACTGCACCGACGAGCACGTTGACGAAGTTGAGGACCGTATTCAGATCAAGCCCGCCGAGGGTCTCACGCTGTAGCGGGCGCGCACGTCGCGCAGCACCACCGGCCTCCGGTGCTGACTGGGTCATCACCGCTTGCTCGAACAGCCCCGTAAACCAGGCGACGCAGATGCTGATAAGCGCCAGGCCAACGATCACCATCACAAAGCGTTTCATGCATCTCTCCCGTCGCTACGGTTGCACGCCAACTGGAGGCCCTGCCCGATCCCATAGCAGAGCAGCGACCACGCGGCGCATCTAAAACCACCCGCTCAAACCGCTGCCTAAAACCACAGGCCTGGCAAGCGATACCGCGGCCGCATCTCGATCAGCCCAAGCCCGATTGAGGTGACCATCGGCGCTTCCCGCAGTACCACGCGCGGCAGGCGCCGAGGTGGCGGGAAGTCCTCGCGCGCGAGCAAGTCGCGCAGTCGGGCCACCCGCTTCTCGGTCTTGGGATGCGAACGGAGAACGGAGGGAAACGGCACGCGTCGCCCGGTCGGCAGCAGGTCTTCCCAGAACCGCCCCGTGTGGCGCTCGACTTTCGAGAGCGCGGACGCCAGCGCTTCGGGATCACCCGTGAGATAGACCGCCTCGAGATCCGCATCGTATTCGCGCACCCGCGACAGCGCGAGTTGCAGCAGGTTCGCGACGGTCGGCGCTGCGAACAACACCACGATCGCCAGCCAGGGAATCCGCACATTGCCGGCAAAAATCGACGGCAGCAGCATGGCGAAAAACACCAGCGCAAAGAGCGACATGAATTGCAGCATGCGGCTTGCCATATCCGCGACGGCCATCACGATGAGGTCGCGGTTGCGGATGTGGCTGACCTCATGCGCGAGCACGGCCGCAACCTCGCGCACGTCGAGCGCGCGCAATAGCCCCTCTGTCACGCCTATCGCTGCATCCTCTCGCCGCCCGGTGGCGAACGCGTTCAGCGTCTTGCTCGGGATCACGTAGAGTTTTGGGACACTCGGCAAGTCCGCCCGGTTCGCCAACGCCTCGACGATATGGAAGAGTTGACCGGCATGCCGCTCGTCCGGAATACGCCCGCGGTAGAGCTTCATGATCGCTTCCGGCGGCACGCGCGGCGCGAGCGCCAGGCCGACCCCCACCGCGCCAAGCGAGAGCAGTGCCCCGCTGAGCCCCCACAACAACCCTGCGGCAAACGACACGAGTGCGCATAGCGCGACGATCACGACGACCGTCTGCAGCGTGTTGTGAAAACTGTGTTCACCGCGCCGTTCCGGGTCGAGGCGCGTGATGTACCGCCCTGCGGTTGCTGCCACCATCTCGTGATCCAGATTGCCTCTAGGAAGGAGAAAAAACCGGCAGGCTCACCATCGTTCCGGCCGGAGAACCATCACCCACGTCAGAGCTTCGCGCCGATCTCCTCACGCTCGATCACCCGTTGATCAGGATGCACGGGTAACGCGTTCGCGGCGTCGAGCAGCGTCGGGACGATTTTCTCCGCGGTCTTCGCGACGAGGAAATCAACCTCCAGCCCCTCACGGATGAACGTCTCGCCGCGCATATGCTCGAGCAGATCGAGCAGCGGTTTCCAGAACCCATCGATGTCAGCGAGGCAGATCGGCTTCACATGCTGACCAAGCTGCGACCAGGTGAGCTGTTCAACGAGTTCTTCGAGGGTGCCGATCCCGCCCGGAAGCGCGACGATCGCGTCCGATCGCTCGAACATCAGCCGTTTACGCTCGTGCATGTCCTGCGTGACGATGAGTTCCTGCACATCCTCCAGCATCTTTTCCCGGTCACTCAGAAACTCGGGAATGATGCCAGTGACACGCCCGCCGTTCTCGAGGACTGCCCGCGCGGTCTCGCCCATCAAACCGAGGCTGCCGCCGCCGTAGACGAGCTCGATGTCGGCCGCGGCGAGGTCACGCCCGAGCGTCTGGGCCGCCGCCTTGAAAAGCGGGTTCAGCCCTTTGCCGGACCCACAGTAGACGCATACACGCCGGATAGGTCCGGCGTCGACGCGCACCGTATCGGCGGCATTGGAACGCGCGGGTGAATTGGTCATGGTTTGTCCGTTAACGATCATGAAGAACCTTCAAATTCGATATGCTGCATTTGCGTTAATCTTGCGTGGCCGGGGATGGTTTCCCTCACCGGCGGCCAAATTTGGGCGCTAAACTCTGCCACAAAAGTGCGGCGTCGCAGCGCGCGCGGTGCCGTGAGCTCCGATCGTGGCGCGTGCCCCGTCTGCCGGCAGGTCGCGCGACGTCCGAATGAACAGTCCGCGCATGAGGCGCAGGTGGAGGTGACGATGGACGGCAAGCGAACGGTCAAAGCGCTCGGCGCAGTCGTCGCTGCATTCCTTGCGACCGGTGCGGTCATGCACTTCACGCATCCGGACCGCCAGACATCGAAGACGTCGGAGACATCGCAGACAACCCTCACAGGTACGCCGTCTGGCACTGCCGGCAACGCAACGCGTGACGCGACAGGAACCGCGGCTGCAACTGCGACGGACAGCTCGACGGCCGCATCGACCGCGTCACTAGCAAGCGCGACGACGAACGCCGAAGACAGTGCAGCAGCCGATGAGGCATCGGGCGAGAAGAACGTCGACGAGTGGACGCAGACCGTCGCGACCCCGGCGGCGCAGACAAGCGAGCCAAGGCAAACATCGGCGGCGACGGCTCCCGCGCCAGCCGAGGCGACGAACGAGGCCGAGAGCCGATCCAAACCTCAAACGCAGCAGGAGCCCGAACCAGCAGCCGCAGCGACCGCCGCTTCGACCAATCCCTCGTCGCAAGACAGCACCCCGACACCGCGCACGTTACCCGCCCGGCCGCCACGGTTCGTCGCCCTCGCGCTCAAATCCGACGCGCCGCAGGTGCTGAACGGCACTGCTGCCCCCGGCGCATCCGTGGAGGTCGTCAAATCGGTGGACGGCGGCCCCTCGGCAACGATCGCCCGGACGATGGCCGACGACCGCGGCATCTGGCGGGCACAGCTTACTCCGCCGTTCACCGATACGTCGTTCGCACTTGCGTTGCGTAGCACCGGGGGAGGGAAAACGACGGTCGGGCAGTCCGCTGACGTGACACGGCGGGCGGATGGCACCGTCACGATTTCGATCACGCCGCCACCGCCGGCCGAACCGGAAGAAAAAGCACCCGCCGTCGCCGAGACCCCGGGCACGAACACCGATACGACCGATGTCGCCGCGGCGCCGACACGCTCGACCAACAGCGGGCAGACCGCGGAGCCATCAGCCGCTCAAAGCGCTGACGGTGGAGACGATACCGCTGCGACGGGAACGCCACCGGCTGCAACACAGGCGGAGCCAAAACCGGTCGACGAAGCCAAGAACACACCTGCGCCAGCCGACGACGCTCTCGAAACTGTCGCGCGGGACCCAACTGCGTCAGATCCAAGCACGCCGACAGCGACTCCCGAGCCCAAAACGGAAAGCGCCGCGACGGGCGAACCGGATGACGCAGCTAGCGGCGCAACGGACACCGCGGCAGCCCCCGCAGACACGTCGACTTCATCGTCCTCCACTGAGCAGCCAAGCCAGCAAGCCGACGCGACGGAAGGCGCAGCAACCCAAAGCGAGGAAGATAAATCGCTGCTTGACCGCATCCGCGATCAGGCTAGCCGCATCGGTGAAGCCGCAAACCAGACATTCTCGGAATACCTCCAAGGCGAGACGGCAGGCGAAGGCAGCGGGACAACCGACACCGACGCGCCGAAGGATCAAGCTCGGCTAGCCGACCCGGCAGCGCCTGCAGCACCGAGCGGTACGGCTGCGGATGGCACCGACCAGCAAAGCGCACAGAGAAATGCACCGGCGGACGCCGACACCCAACCAGCGGCCGAAACGGCACCTACCGATCCCGCCGCATCGACGACCACGGCAGAACTCGACTCTACGAATGACGCGGCGGATGCGCCGTCGTCGGGCACGGCCACATCGGCAGCCACTGCAGCGAAAGCTGCAGTGGCTGCCGGCGCAGTCGGCAGTGGCACGACCGACGCCGCCGGTGACAAGCCTGCGACAGGCCAAACCGCGACAGGAAAGGCGGCAACAGGCCAAGCGGCGACGGGTAAGTCGGCGACAGGCCAGGCAGAATCAAACCGCTCCGCATCAGCCGATGCCGCGTCACGCGCGCCTCAACGTGAGGCCAAAGCAAAACGGGCCCAGACAAGGAGGGCCCAAGCAAGGAGGGCCCAAGCAAGAAGAGCCAAGGCACGTCGCACAGCCGCCCGCCGGAAAGCCGCGCGTCAACGAACGGCCCGGCGCAAGGCAGCCCGCCAACGCGCTCACGCGAAGAGACAAGCCGCCCGCAAAGCCCGCGCGCGCCGCGCCGCCGCCAGACGTGCGCGCAACCGTAAAGCGCACCACGCCGCGGCTGGATATCGGCGCCACCGCGCCACCGGACCCTTCAACGGCGTGCGCGTTTTGCGCCTGCGTCGGCCAAACGAACAGCCGGGGCGTTCCACGCACATCCGCTCGCTGACGCCCTGACGTAAAGGCTACGTTGCTCGGTAAGCCGCATTTCCCGCAACGCCCGGAGGAACCCGCTCGCTGGCGCGCGATTGTCTAGCCGCGGTCTTCCGGCGAAACCGAACACTGCTATACGGGCCGCAGATGCCGAAGCGCTCTGCTGCATCCAATGCACGCCACAAGCGCACCTCTTCCATGGCTGGAGCACATATATCGTGTCAGCGACGAGCATCCCGACGGCCAACGACCGGGCTGATGGGGACAACGCTGCGACGAGCGCTCATGCGAAGCAGGCGAGCCGTACCGACCACCTGACCGTCGTGCGCGACATGCTGCCGTTCGTGTGGCCGAGTGACCGTCCGGACCTGCGTCGACGCGTGGTCTACGCGGCGGTCCTTCTGGTGATTGCCAAACTCGTCACGGTCGTCATTCCGATCACCTACAAATGGGCGGTCGACTATCTGACGGCAGCCGCCGAGAACCCCGCATCACTTGCCACCGCCCTGCCGGTGATCGTCACCGGTGCCATCCTCGCTTACGCGATCGGCCGCATCGCGATGGTCGGCTTCACGCAAATGCGCGACGTGCTCTTCACCAAGGTCGGGCAGAATGCCGTGCGTGCACTTACCAACCGGACCTTCCGGCACATGCACGTGCTCTCGCTGCGCTTCCATTTGGAAAAGCGCACCGGCGGGCTGAGCCGGGTGATTGAGCGCGCCCTGCGCGCGATCGAGCTGATCATCCGCATGGGTGTTCTCAACACGCTGCCGACAATCCTCGAGCTCGCATTCATCTCCATTTTGCTCGCAGTCTATTTCGACTGGCGCTTCGTCGTGATCATTCTCGTCACGGTGGGGCTGTATCTCTGGTTCACCGTCGAGGCGAGCCGCTGGCGCATCCGCATCCGCCGCGAAATGAACGACAGCGACACGGAAGCAAATTCCAAGGCGATCGACAGCCTGCTGAACTACGAGACGGTAAAATACTTCGGCAACGAGCGCCTTGAGGCGGACCGCTTCGATGCCTCGATGGCACGCTACGAAGTGGCGGCGATCAAGACGTACTACTCGCTCGGCTGGCTCAATTTCGGTCAGGCGCTGATCTTCACGATCGGCCTTGCGCTCTGCATGTATCTTGCTGCCCGCGGCGTCGTCCAAGGCACGCAAACCCTTGGCGATTTCGTCATGCTGAACGCGA
The DNA here is from genome assembly GCA_038523655.1 of Pseudomonadota bacterium. Lineage (GTDB taxonomy): Bacteria > Pseudomonadota > Alphaproteobacteria > Rhizobiales > CALHAX01 > CALHAX01. Next base: position 6,850 of record JBCBJG010000047.1, read on the forward strand.
TGCTGATTCAGCTCTACATGCCGCTCAACTTCCTCGGCATGGTCTACCGGGAGATTAAACAGGCGCTCGTTGATCTGGAGATGATGTTCGGCCTGCTCGATGAGTTTCCCGAGGTTGAGGATAAGCCCGGCGCACCGGCGCTTGCGATCTCGAACGCACGGCTCGTCTTCGACAATGTCAGCTTCGGCTACGAGAAGGACCGCACGATCCTCGATCAGGTGTCCTTCGAGGTTCCGGCTGGATCAACCGTGGCGATCGTCGGCCCTTCTGGCGCAGGTAAATCGACGATCTCTCGGCTGCTGTTCCGCTTCTACGACGTCAGTGACGGGGCGATCCGCATCGACGGCCAAGACCTGCGCGACGTGACACAAAAAAGCCTGCGCGCGGCGATCGGCGTGGTCCCGCAGGATACCGTCCTTTTCAACGATACCATCGCCTACAACATTCAGTATGGCCGCCCCGACGCGACCGAGGCGGAGTTGCGCAAAGCTGCCGCCCTTGCCCAGATCGACGGGCTCATCGAAGGCCTACCGCAAGGCTACGATACAATGGTCGGCGAGCGGGGTCTCAAACTCTCAGGCGGAGAAAAACAGCGGGTCGCGATCGCACGCACGATCCTGAAGAACCCCCCGATCCTGATGCTCGACGAGGCGACAAGCGCACTCGACAGCCACACGGAGAAGGAAATTCAGGATGCGCTGGAAATGATCTCCCGGGATCGGACGACCCTCGTGATCGCCCACCGCCTCTCGACGATCGTGAACGCGGACAACATCATCGTGTTGGAGGCCGGGCGGATTGCGGAGGCTGGAACGCATGCCGAGCTGATCGCGCTCGATGGGCTTTACGCTGGGATGTGGAACCGCCAGCGCAGAGCTGAGGAGGCCCGCCAGCGCCTCGCCGAAGCGCTCGAGCGCAACGCCTGATCGGCTCAGCTTCCAACCACGTCCCCGACCACATCCCCCACCAAGTCTGCGCCCATGCCGCCAACCTTTCGCCACTGCACTGCAGCTGTAAGATCGTTCTAATGGAAATACCCGCCCTCGCCCTGTTCGCCATCGCCCTCGCCGTCAACTCGGGCATCCCGGGGCCAACGATCGTCACCCTCGTCTCCCGCGTCATCACGAACGGCTGGCGCGACGTCCTGCCTTTCGTCACCGCGATCTGGATCGTGGAGTTGATCTGGCTGACCGCCGCGATGGCCGGCATCGCCGCGCTCGCACCGCAACTCGAGACCGGCCTCACCGCGCTCAAATGGTTCGGCGTCGCGTATCTGCTTTTCCTTGCCTGGCGCATGTGGACCCAGCCGGCGCCCGACGGCGCGGCAGAAGACACGGAGACCCGTGAAGCGATCCGCCGAGCCGGGTCGGGCTGGTCGATGTTCGCGGCCGGCGCATCCATCCACCTCGGCAACCCCAAGCTCATCGTCTTCTACGTTGCTCTACTGCCGAGCCTGCTGGACCTGAGCGATGTCGGCATAGGCGACTGGGCGCGCGTCGCGCTCGTGATGCTCGCCGTGATCATCGCCGTCGATCTTGGGTGGATGTTCGCAGCCGAACGTGCCCGGCGGTTTTTGCGCACGCCGCGCGCGATGCGCCTGACCAACCGGATCGGCGCAACCGCGCTCGGCGGTGCGGCAGCCGCCATCGCCACCCGCCCCTAAGCGCGCTGAACGCGGGCCATTTAAGCTGCGCCTAAGCGCGAGCCCTCACGCGTCGTCAAATCCCGCAATCACCCGGTTTCTGCCCGCCTCGCCCAACTGGGATCCACGTGCCGCGGACATGAAGGCGCGATGAACAGCCCGTTCAGCGCCGCCACATCCGCCCGCATCTAGTGTCCACGCCAAGTTCAGCACCGGGGCGCGGCCACCGCGTCTCCCCTTCTCTCCCCCGGCGGGCGGAGCAAGGCGGCACGCTCCGGGCATCCTTGTTGCGATGGGCCTTCCATGTTCCAGCCATTGCACATGATCGTTGCCGCAACCCTGGTTGTTGTGACGAGTCAGACGATCCCCGCCGGCGCCTCCCCCTGGGCGCCGGCGGCGATCGCTGCCATTGAAATTCAGGCATCGGACACACTTTCTATGGCCGGTGTTGCCACCGATGCCACCCGTTTCGCCGCAACGGCGCAGACGAGCTGCCGCGCTCCGCTGACAGCCTACGGCAAGGTCGGTGGCTATGCGCCTGGCATCGTGAAACGACAGATTGCGCGGACCCGTGCGCTCGCGAAGTGGCGCCACAACGCGCGCATCCGCGATGGGCGGGCCTACGCATCGTGGCGCCGAGCACGCAATCGAACGCTAGCTTGCGACACCTCCCTCGGCGCTGACCACTGCGTCGCAACCGCTGAGCCGTGCACCGGAACGTAGGGCGGGCTGCTCGGCGGTATTTTCTGAGACATCCACCAAGGCGGCTTCCGCTGATCATTTGAACCTGGAGATACCGCCAACGAGAAGTTGCGGGACGAGAACCAGCCCACAGCACATATCGTCCCGCCCGGTCGGCGCTGGCGCACTCTGTGTCCCGGCGCCGGCCGATCCTTTTTCGCATTCCGCACGAGGCCCCGCAGCCTCCACACCTGGTCGATGAACGCATCTCCTGCGCCGAATGCGTGCGCAGCGCTTTATGTGCCCGCGGCCGCCCGCTATTGAGTGGCCGCAACGCAGAGCGCAGGAGACGACAAACGATGGCAAAGGTCGCGTGGATCGGGTTGGGCGTCATGGGATATCCCATGGCCGGCCACATCGCCCGCTCAGCCGAGCACCAGATGACGGTCTACAATCGCACCGCGGCAAAGGCTGACGATTGGGCAAAAGAGTACGCCGGCCACGCGGCGCCAACCCCGGCCGCAGCCGCGGAAGATGCGGACTTTATCTTTTGCTGCGTCGGCAACGACGATGATCTGCGCGCAGTGACGACCGGCGAGGATGGCGCCTTCCATGCGCTGAAGCCGGGCGCGGTGTTCATCGACAACACGACCGCCTCCGCCGACGTGGCGCGCGAACTCTATGCCGCCGCCAAGGAGCGCGGTGCCGGCTTCCTCGATGCCCCGGTATCCGGCGGCCAGTCAGGCGCTGAAGCCGGGCAACTGACCGTGATGGTAGGCGGTGATGCGGACACGTTCGCCAAGGCCGAGCCCATGATCATGCCGTACGCGAAATCGGCCCGCCTGATCGGCGAAGCGGGCAGCGGTCAGCTCACGAAAATGGTCAATCAGATTTGCATCGCCGGTCTTGTGCAGGCGCTTTCCGAAGGGATTCACTTCGCTGAAAAGGCCGGACTCGATATCCCGACCGTCATAGACGTGATCTCGAAAGGTGCCGCGCAATCCTGGCAGATGGACAATCGCTGGGAGACCATGACGGAGGGAAAATTCGATTACGGGTTCGCTGTCGACTGGATGCGCAAAGACCTCGGCATTTGCCTCGCGGAAGCCGGGCGCAATGGCGCAAGCCTTCCGGTGACCGCCCTGGTCGACCAGTTCTATGGCGAGGTGCAGCGGCTCGGCGGCGCGCGGTGGGACACCTCGAGCCTCGTTGCGCGGCTGCGCGCAAGCGATCGCAACCTCGGGTGACGCGCGGAGCCAAACGTCCATGAGCAGCTCGGACGCGGGCGACCACCACGGCGGACCAACCGATCCGCTGCACGTCACCCATTCCCAGACCGCCCCGGCCGCGCCAAGCGATAACCAGGCCGCGCCAGGCGATAGCCCGGCAGAGCGCGGCGCAGCAGACCCGTGGACCGTTGCCCGTTACATGGCGAGCGTAAACCCGGTCATGAAAGCAACCGGCATGCGCATCCTCGATACCCGCGCCGGATACGCGCGGATGTCGATGTTCATCTCCGAGCAGTACGGCAACACTTACGGCGTCTGCCATGGCGGCGTCGTGTTCTCGCTGGCGGACATGTGCTTCGGGCTCGCCGGGAACTCGCACAACGTGCGCTGCGTCACGGCATCGGCCGACATCGATTATATCTCCCCGGGCAACGTCGGCGCCGACCTCTATGCCGAAGCAACCGAGGTACATCTCGGCAAGCGTACCGCGCTCTACGATGTCCGCGTGACGAACGCTGACGGAAGCGTGGCCGCGCTCGCCCGGTTCAAGGGCCGACGTCTGGGCGGGCCGGTCGTTCCGCCCGATGGCGCTGAACGGCCGGAGCAATTGACCACGCCGAAGACCCCACCCCCGCGCGATCACTGAATTCATCAGTGACAGGAGAGAAAAATGCCCATCACCGGTTTCTACGCGGCGCTCTTCGCGCTCATGCTGATCTGGCTGAGTTTCCAGGTAATCAACCAGCGGCGCAAAAATCGCGTGCCGGTCGGCGACGGCGGCGTGCAGGACCTTATGCGGGCACAGGGCGCGCATACGAATTTCTGTCAGTATGTGCCATTTGCGCTGCTGCTGATGGCGTGCGCTGAAGCGGGCGATGCGTGGGCGCTGGCAATCCACGGCCTTGGCGCAGGAATGGTTGTCGGGCGCCTGTGTCACGCGAAAGGGCTGCTCGGCGAACAGAAGACTTTCACGATGCGCATTACCGGCATGCAACTGACCTTCGCCGTGCTCGGTCTCGGCGCAGCGCTTAATCTCTACCTCGCAGCCCTCCGCCTTCTCGCCACCTGACAGGCTGCGACAGACGACGAGGAACGTTCATACGGGGCAAAGAGTGCGCTTTGGGAAGAGGGAAGGAGAGGGGCGCCTCGGCAAGCCTCAGCCGAGCCGGGCCGATACAGCAGCGCGAAGCGCCGGGACAATCTCCGCCTCGAACCACGGGTTCCGCTTGAGCCACGCATTGTTCCGCCATGACGGATGCGGCATGGGAAAATAAATCGGCTTTCCTGCGTCTCCCACGCCGTTAGCATGCGTCCTCCACGCGCGGACAGTATCCGTAAGCGTGCGCCCGGCTGCCGCGCCGAGATGCCATCGCTGTGCGTACTGGCCGATCAGCAGCACCAGTTCGATCTGCGGCATTGCTGAAAAAACCTCCGCGCGCCAGGTCACTGCACACTCCTTGCGCGGCGGCAGGTCCCCGCCGGATCCATCAAGCCCGGGGAAACAAAAGCCCATCGGCACGATTGCGATCCGGCTCGCATCGTAGAATTCGCTCGCGCGCACGCCCATCCACGTGCGCAGCCGATCGCCGGACGGATCGGTGAACGGCCGACCCGACGCGTGAACCCGTGTGCCTGGCGCCTGCCCGCAGATTGCGATCCGCGCGGACGTTGAGAGCACCGCGACGGGTCTCGGTTCATGCGGCAGAGGCACGCCGAGCGGCATTTCCCGGCAAACGGTACAGGCGGCAATGCGCGCGCCGAGCAACATGAGCTTCTCGCCCGCATCCGTGGGCGCCATGCCGGATGTCGGAGCACCGCCCGCGACAACCACGCCGGTGCGCACACCCTCCGCGTCGCTCGGGGCGCGACCCGTCATTGCGCGGCCGCTGCCACGGCGCCTTCCAGATTAATCTTCCTCCAGGTGCGTGGCGGCTCGAACTGCGATGCCCAGATCCCGCGGCGGCCCGCTTGGGCCGCACGCTCCTCAGCCCGATAGGCGCCATAGGCAACCGCCCACCCCTCAGTGACCAGCGCGCGGTTCAAAGACTTCCCGTCGATGAGGCAGTCCGCCAACAGCCGGTCATACGCGTCGCGATGCTCGACCTCGCAGGCGAGCTGGCGCCCCGAAAGCCGCTGACGCAGACGCCGTGTCGCTTCCCGACCGCAGGCCCAATCGGCATCGTTGCGCCGGCACATCTGTTGCGCTTCCGGCGCATCAAGCCCGACGAGGCGGATCTCGTGCCGGCCAATCCGCAGACTGTCCCCGTCGATCACCCGCGCAGTCCCCTCGACGCGCGCCGGTGTGTCGTCCAGCAGATACTGGAATAATCCCGCCGCGATCCCCGCCGCGAACACCAGCAGGATGCGCACAAGCCCCCGTCGACGCGTCAGCCAGCCCTCGATGCCGGACCCGCCGCGCCTCCCGCGCCAACGGTGATTTGCCCGTCTTCTCACGACATAATCTCCATTCTGACACACCGGAGAACAAGGCGTTCACGCTTTGGCAACAAGAGGGAGACTATTTTATTCGGTACGCCGCGTTGCACCGGCAAATCAGTGACAGAGTGCACCGACATGTCTCCCGCTCCTTCCCGCACGTCGCAGGCGAGCGACACGCCACGCGATATCCAGCGTGCGGCGACGCGCCTGCGCGTGAAAGAAGCACGGGAGCGTCTCGCCAACGGCTACGGCGCCAAGCCGGAGTTTCAGCATGAACTGCTGCTCCGCTTCGTCAACAACGAAATCAGCGCCCAACTGACGATCCCGCTGCTGGCGACGATCATTGCACTGGCAATGGCGTTCTGGGCGCCGCTGCACGAGGTTGCGTTCTGGTGGTTGCTGGTCATGGCCGGTCGCTACGTTCTGATGCGCACCTGCAACCAGTTCGCAGCAATCCCTGCGCAGGAATGCGACCTGCCGACCTGGCGCGCCAAGCTGATCCGTGCCGAGTTCCTTTACGGGTGCGCATGGGCATGCATCGCCATCGTCGCGCTGCACTCGCCGAACCAGTCCGTGCACGTCTTCGTGTTCGCTGCGCTGGTCGTTGTATTGACCATCCGTCTGCTGTTCGCTGCGACGGTGCTACCGATCGTCAATGCCGGGACGATCCCGATGACGGTCGCCCTCGCCGCACGCTTTATCATCCAGAATGACCCGTTCTACTGGGCGATGGCGCTGATGGCGCTCGGCATTCACATGTACTTCCTGTTTCTCGCGAAGGGGCTGCACGCCACCGTGAGTGCCATGCTCGAATATCGCGGAGAAAAAGACCTGCTCGTCGCGGAGCTGGAGAAAGCCTCGTCGATTTCAGACGAAGCGCGCCGACGAGCCGAGGAAGCCAACGTCGCAAAGTCACAGTTCCTCGCAACCATGAGCCACGAGCTGCGCACCCCGCTCAATGCGATCCTCGGTTTTTCCGAGGTCATGAAGACGGAACTGCTCGGCCCGATGGAGAACACGACTTATCGGGGATACGCCGACAATATCCATGCAAGCGGCACGCACCTCCTGCATCTGATCAACGAGATCCTCGACCTCTCCCGGATCGAAGCCGGTAAACACGAGCTGATCGAAGAGCCGGTCGCGCTTCCCGATATCGCCCGCGAGTGCTTCATTCTTCTCCGCCTGAAAGCTGAGGGAAAGAAAATCCAACTCGTCGAGGAGTATGCCGACGATCTTGCCGACGTCTGGGTCGATGAGCGCGCGATCCGCCAAGTCATCCTCAATCTACTCTCCAACGCGATCAAGTTCACCCAGAGCGGGGGCCGCGTCCGCATTCAGATCGGTCGCCACCGTAACGGTGACCAGTTCATCCGCGTGGAAGACAATGGCCCCGGCATTCCGTCCGATGAAATCCCGAACGTCTTGCAGTCATTCCGCCAAGGCTCATTGGCGCACGCGACGGCCGAGGGCGGGACGGGGCTCGGGCTGCCGATCGTGCGCGGGCTGATCGAGCTTCACGGTGGTGCGTTCGCGCTCGAAAGTGAGCTGCGTGTCGGCACGATCGCGCATGCGACCATTCCCCGATCCCGCGTGCAGCAGCCCCGCGTCGAGACCAGCGAAACCGACGACATCCCCGCTGCGCTCGACGCTGGTCTCTCGGCCTCGCCGGTGACACGCCCGCGCGACGGGACCGTTTCGGCTGGCGTTACCTATCCGATGGCTGGGACGGGGACGGGAGCGGAAACGAGAACCGGCACCCACGTCGCAACTGCCATGCCGTCGCCGGGGCGCACGGTACCGGTCGACCGCCCCTCCGCCCGGGAGCTCCTCGAGCTTGCGACGGCGTCAGCCGAGCCGGAACCCGCGGTGCTCCAACCTGCACAGGAGCCAACCCCGGCCGCCTCAGCGAAAGCCGGCCATCCGATCCGTCAACTTCGCGTGCACGAACGCGCAGCGGAGCACGCATGAGACCGATCCGGTCCAGCACCAATCGCTCCGTCCGGTCGTCCTATGTCTGGACGCCCGCGAGACAATCCGCAGCCAGGTCGCTGACATGACCCCCTGGCTGTCCCTCGCCCTGCTGCTTCTCGGCGGCGTCGGGCTCGTCCTCCGTCATGATCTGGCACCGTGGCTCGGGATCGACACGGGAATAATCTCCGTCGCTGCCGCCCTCGCCGGTGCAATGCTCTTCTCGAGAACGTGGTCGAACGATGCGGTGGCGTCGCCTGAGGTGGGACCTGGTCGAGCCGCCCGCGCACGCCGCCTGCAGGTCATGGTCGCGGCGAGTTGCGCCGTCGCTGTCGTGGGATTTTTCACCTGGGTCAACGCTCCCGATCCACGCGCCCGCATCGATGCAGCAGCACAGGCGTTGACCAACCACTGGACGCTGGACCGGACCGCAGCACCAAGCATCGAGCGCCGCCCGG
>JBCBJG010000048.1:0-14987 GCA_038523655.1 Pseudomonadota bacterium
CGGTCCACGTCGCGCCGAACAGCGTGGTCACGGCGGGCACGCCTTTGATCAGCTTCGTCGATACAGACCTGCGGAACGCGCATGAACTTGCCGTGCGGGAAGCGGAGGTCGCGACCGCACAGCATCAACGTCTACTGCAGGCATCTTTCAGCGATCCCGCCTCCCGGCATCAGCTTGGTATTGCTGCCGCGGAGATGCGGTTGCGCGAGGCGGAACGGGCCTACGCGGAGGAAAAACTTCGCTCGGTCATCGTGCGGGCAGGTGCCGATGGGATCGCGGTATTTGCCGACCGCGACGAGCTGCTCGGACGGCCAGTGGCGACGGGGCAAAAGCTGATGCGACTGGCACGCCCCGGCGCGGTCGAGGCTGAGGTTGCCCTGCCGGTTGCCGACGCGATCCTGCTCAATGAAGCGGCGCAGAGCCGGCTGTTCCTCGACAGTGCGCCGCTTGATGCCCTTGCTGGCGATGTGGTCTCGGAGGCTTATGAGGCGGAGCCCGATGCGACTGGAGCGCTCGTCTATCGTGTGAAACTCCGGCTTGATCCTGCGGCATCGCCGCCGCGCCTCGGCTCGCGCGGTACGGCGCAGCTTTTCGGCGCGTCGGTCCCTCTGGGCTTTTTCCTCTTTCGCCGCCCGATCGCCTGGTTGCGTCAGAACATCGGATTCTAGGTGGCTGCGCCTGCGAGATCATCCGGGGGTGGAGGGGACGATGATCCGCCGCTACCGCCACTGCGAGAGGACCTCCGTCTGTTCGACGGGCCGGCGAACGGGCACGGTGCGCCGCAGCGGGTGATCTATGATCCGATCGCGCATCGCTACTTCACCATGGATCATGTGCAAGCACGCCTGCTCGGGTGCTGGCGGGCCGCACCGCCCGAGGCCGTAGTCGCCGACGCGACGCGCATCATCGGGAACGCGGTGTCACGCGAAGATCTCGACGATCTGCATTTTTTCCTCCGCACCCACGGGCTGGTCGATGATGCCACCGACACCGATGCGCCCGAGCTTTATCGTCAGTGGTTGCGCGGGCAGAAATCGTGGCTGCATCGCGTGGTGCACGGGTATCTTTTTTTCCGTCTGCCCCTCGTGCGGCCCGAGCGCTTTCTCCGCGCGACGTATCCGGCAGTCGCCTTTCTGTTCACGCGTACGGCATGGGCGATCATCATCCTCGCCGGAGCCCTCGGGCTTTATGTCGCCTCGCGGCAGTGGGAGGCGTTTGTTGCGACGTTTCTCAGTTTTCTCTCGCTCGAGGGGGCGGCGGCGTTCGGCATATCCCTCGTTGTCGTCAAGGTGCTGCACGAACTCGGGCATGCCTACACGGCCATCCGTCACGGCGTGCGGGTCACGACGATGGGCGTCGCGTTCATGGTGCTCATGCCGCTCGCATATACCGATGTGACGGATGCGTGGCGGTTGCCGTCGCATCGCAAGAGGTTGCAGATCGATGCAGCGGGCATGCTTGTTGAACTCGCCGTTGCCTGTCTTGCGACGCTTGCCTGGGCGTTCCTCCCCGATGGCCCGTTGCGCGCGGTGGCTTTTGTTCTGGCGACAACCGGGTGGGTGTTGTCGCTGCTGGTGAACCTCAATCCATTCATGAAGTTCGACGGATATTATCTTCTCGTCGATGGGCTACAGATTCCCAACCTCCAGGCACGTTCGTTTGCGCTCGGGCGATGGTGGCTGCGAGAGGCGCTCTTCGATTTGCGGCATCCGAGACCCGATGTGTTTCCCATGCGGGAAAGTCGGGGGCTTGCGATCTACGGCATGGCGGTCTGGCTTTACCGCCTCATACTGTTCATCGGGATTGCGCTGATCGTTTACCACCTGTTCTTCAAACTGCTCGGGGTCGCGCTTTTTGCCGTCGAGATCCTTTTTTTCATCCTGCTTCCCGTCTCGCGGGAGCTTGACCGATGGTGGGAACTGCGGAGTGAAATCATGTCGAGACGACGAACACTGATCACGGCCGGCACCGTTCTCGCGGGCGTTGGCTTGCTGCTAGTACCCGTCGGGTGGTCGGTGCGGATACCGGCCGTTCTCGAAGCGGGTGATGTGGCGGTGGTTTATCCTCCGCGGACGGCGAAGGTCGTCGTATCGCGGCTCGATGAAGGAGCCGACGTGCGCCGGGGAGAGATTATCGCCGAATTGACATCGCCGGACCTCGACCAGGCCGAAAAGCGCGCGCAGCTGTCACTTGCCCTTGCCGAGATGCGGCTCGCGCGGATGGCAGGGGACGCGGGCGATCTTGCAGAGCGGACGCCGCTGCTGCGCACCCGGGCGGCTCGGCTTGAGGAGCTGAAGGGGATCGCGCGGCAGCGCCGCGAGCTGTTTGTTCGCGCGCCGATCGACGGCACGTTGCGGGATACGACGACCCGACTTCATCCGGGTGACTGGGTGCGTGCCGATACACTTCTCACACGCGTTGTCGCCACGCAGCCGGCGGGGCTGCAAGTTTTCCCTGAGCAGGTCGAAGCGTCACGCGAAGGTGTGGTTGCACCGGAAAACACATCGGCGAAAGCGGGCGCGACCGAAACGGCGGGAGGAAAGGCCGACACTGCGGCAGACGCGACATCCGCGGCAGCGGGGCGGGGCTACGTCGTTGAGGATCATCTCGCACGGCTGCGCAGTGCGGCGCAGGCAACGTTTATTCCGGATGATCCGACGCGGCCGCGCCGCACGGCGCGGATTACCGAAATCGATCTCGCGGGGGCCGAAACGCTCTCGGTGCCCTACCTCGCCTCCGTGCATGGTGGGGCCATCCCCTCGGAGGTGCGGGAGGATAATCAGATACGCTCCCGGCGGAGTCAGTTCCTTTTGCGGTTCACTGCCGATGGCGCGCCGCCCCGATATGTCAGCCGAGGTGTCCTGCGCATCGACGCGATGCCGGAGCCGATGGCGTCGCGGATCTGGCGCCGGGTGCTTCAGGTGCTGGTGCGCGAAGCCGGTATCTAGCCCAATGCAATTGTCGGGTTTGAGCGCTCGTTGCAGGGATGGCTGGCTAGCGTAAAATCTCTGGAGAATAACTTGCTCAGGGTTGGATTGTGAGATCTCGTGAACCACTGGTGTCCGGCGGAAAATAAATACCGCGGCGCGCGGACGCTTAGTGCAAGGGCAGGGTCACGCGCACGCGTACGCCGTAGGCATCAAGATCGTCAGTGCCGATGCCGTCGAAGAAGCCTTCACCGGTGAGGTTCCACCCGTTCGGCAGAGCGACGGACGCACCGCCTTCGATACGGGCGCGGACGCCTTCCGTCGCATCGGCCGCTCGTCCGGTATCGAGATCCCGCAGCTCCGGAGCGGCGAAGTCCCAAATGCCCTTGATGCCGAGATGACCGGCGAGTGTGACCCCGTTCGACACCGTCCAGCGCGAGGAAACCTCTGGCCCGAAGGTCAAGCGACCAAGATCGATACTCTGGCCGGGGATGAAAATATTGTTGCTGTCGGTGTAGGCCTTTTGCTCCTCACCAAAGTACAGAAACGCGATGTGCGGCGAGAACTGCCAGCCGCCCATGTCGAACTGCCCGGTCAGTTTCGCTTTCGCGAGCCAGCGCTCGGTATCAAACGTGTCGGTGTAGGTATTGAACGGGCTTATGTCGTTCTCCGACCGGCCCCAGCCGAGCCGACCTTCAAAGACGGCGGTGTCGTTCAGGCGTGCCACCACATACGGGCCGACCAGCCAGCCTTGCCCGTCGATCGAAAAGCCGTTCGTTGCATCCTGCTCGTCGGACCAGTCGAACTGGCCGAGCACGCCGAACAGGAACGATGGGCTGACGCGATAGTCGATCCCGGCGTAGAAAAGTCCGAGATCCGTATCGCTCGTCTCGCCATCCACATGCGCCCAGGTGCCCTGGATCCAAACGTCGATGCCGTTGGGGTCAAGTCCGGGTGCAAGGACGCTGGTGTCGCTGAACCCGAGCGCGCGGCCGAGCTCGATGCGTTCGCGGTCGCGATCGGCGTTGGCGGCGGCCACCATCTGGCGCAGGTTGGTCGAAAAGCCGAGCTGGCCGTTCTCGAACGTACCGGATGCGGAGAACCCGACACCACCGACAGAGGTCCCTCCAGACCCGGCAGACCGGTCCGTAAATCGATGCAGTAGATCAGGGTCGTTCGCTGTGATCTGATCCGCGCGCCGGGTCATGAAGTTAGAGGCAATCGCCTGCGTGCGGCGCCTGATTGCCGAGCCGTCTCCGGTCCCGGTGACGGCAATGTCGTATGGGCTTTCGTCAGGATCATTGCTGGTAATGTCCAGGTCGAAGGCAAAAGGTCCGGCGCTGGACGGTGTGTAGGTCACGGTGAAGGCGCCGGACGCTCCCGGTGCGACGGTCAGGGTCATGGTCGAGGGCGTCGCGTCAGTAACATTGCTCAGGCCGGTGGTTGCGATGTCGGTGATCGCGAGCGGCAACGACCCGGTATTGCTCACGGTGTACGTCACAGTGAACGGCGCCCCGATCGCCTGCCCGCCCTGCGGGTCTGTCCCGCCGTCAGCCACCGCGCCGCCGATGGACGATGACACGGCAAGGTCCGCCTCACCCGTCGCCGTGCCCGACACCGCGATGTCATACGGATTTTCATCCGCATCGTCGCTTGCGATGGCAATATCGAAATCGAACGCTCCCGCGATCGTCGGCGTGTAATCGATCGTGAACGTGCTCGAAGCCCCCGGCGCCACAGTCAGCGTCGTTGTCGACGGCGCGCCGACGGTCACGTTGGTCGCGCCCGACGTCGCGATGTTCGAGACGTTCAGCGTGTCCGTACCGGTGTTGGCGACCGTGTAAGTCAGCGTCACCGCCGTACCCGCAGCCTGATTGCCCTGCGCATCGGAACCATTATCCGCGATCGCCGTCCCACCGCGCGACTCATCGATCTCAGGCGTACCGGTCGCCGTGCCGGAAACGCGTACGTTGTACGGGTCTTCATTCGGGTCGTTATTCGCAATCTGGAGGTCGAAGGAGAAGAGGCCTACGATCGTCGGCGTGTAGGTGACGGTGAAATCGGCCGTTGCGGCACCGGGCGGCACACTCAGCGTTGTCGGCGTAATCACCCCAACGGTGACGTTGCTCTCGTTCGCTACATCAATGTCGGTGATGTTCAGCGTGTCGAAGCCGGCCGCATTGTTCACGGTGTAGGTGATCGTCACGGGTGTGCCGGCGACGCGATTGCCTTGCGTGTCCGTATCGCCGTCGTCGATCACACTCGGCGTCGTGGACGAAAAAAGCGTGAACTCGGGGTCGCCTGTTCCCGACCCTGAAACTGTCACGTCAAACGGATTTTCGTCGGCATCGTTGCTCTCGAAGTCGATCTCAAAGTTGAACGGTCCCGCAACGACGGGAGAATAAGTCACCTGCACAACCGTTGACGTGCCTGCCGGTACAAAGAACGGGAACATGGTCGTCGTCGTGCTCGCGATGACGTTGCTCTGGTTCGTGATCGGGATGCCGGTGACCGTCAGTGGCGCCGTCCCGGTATTTTCGAGGGTGTAGTTGATCGTGGTGTTGGAGGCAGCATTCCGGTTGCCCTGCGCGTCCGTGTCACCGTCGTTCAGCGCGCCGGTGATTGAAGATGTAATCGCGATATCGGGGGCGAAGCCGGTCCCCGTCATCGGTAACGTGTAGGTACCTTCGTCAGCGTCGTCCGATGCGATCGCGATTGTCGCGTTTCGCGCGCCGCTAGCTGCTGGATCGAAGGTCACGGTGAACGTACCGCTGCTGCCGGCGGCGATCGGGGAGCTCAGTCCCGCGATATTCACCGCGAACTCGGCGCTGTTCGACGTCACCGACGAGACGGTGAGCGGGCCGGTGCCGGTATTTTGGATCGTGAAAGTGTGCGTGTCACTGCCGGACGCCACGGCGAGCGCCCCGAAGTCGGTGTCGTTGGCAACGGACGCCGCATCGCCGCTTGAGATCGTGTTGCCATTGCCGACGAGATTGATCTCGGGAAGCGTGGTAGGCGTAAAGGTGCCCGCCCCAAGAGAGTAACCCACGGCTGAATGTGTCAATGGCGCAACCCACATACCGCTTGAGATGGTCGCTGTCATCGTACACGCCCCACCTACGGGCAGTGTAATTTCGCCTCGTGTACCTCCCAAGCCGCTGACACTTCCACCCGGGCATGTGACGGAGTTCAGCGTTGCCCAAGTGTTGTCGGCGGCTTGGAAACCCACGACCGTGGGGCTGAAGAGGTGATTAATGGGCTCCAAGTCTGGGACAGCCACGATGAAAGCATCGCTGAAAGCATGCAATCCTGGCACACCGATACTTTGATAGAATGATGTGGGGAACCCTCCGCCACACAAGCTTGGGACCGTGGTTGGTCCACCAGGCCTTAATATGAGGCTGCACTCAACCTCGTTAATACCGGTGTTCGGCGGACCGGAAGAAAACGTCGTTATGTTTTGGGCATCCGCGCGCTGTAGCCCGGCCACTGAAAGTAGCGCGAATAGCAAAAGCGTTGCACAGCTCCGCCGATGGCCTACTTTCGGCGCTCTCCGGCGTGCAGGTGTCCTGCTCAGGATCATAGATACGCAAGCCAAGAACACCGTTCGCAGCTGAACGGACTGTATGTCCCAATTCGACCAACGCATTGCGAACACTCGCGTTGCTCAACCACCCGCGTCGCTCAACCACCCGCGTCGCTCAACAGTCGCACAACTAAAGAGAGGCGGTGCCCCGCTGCCGCAAGGCGTTATCAACACGTCGCGCACAGCGATTCCCACACTGTGTTGTTGTGGCAACGTACTCTTTAGGCGAGGAGCGAAGATCAACGATGCCGCGACAGTCGCGTCGGCTGGCTACTGGTGACCCCGGCGCGATTCGAACGCGCGACCCTCAGATTAGGAATCTGATGCTCTATCCTGCTGAGCTACGGGGCCGTCGGATGACCGTAGCAGCGCGGCGGAGCTGTGGCGAGGTGCGGGCCGCCGTGGTGCGGACGTATTGCCCCGCTAGCTGAACGCTTTAGGATGCGCGGTGCAGCGTGTTGCGGGGGCGATCCCCGGGGCCGGTGGGGTCGCCCCAGTGGGTCGCCGCCGAGGTTTGGCGTTGCTGGCGCGGCGTGTGCTCCGCGAAAGGCATGCGGGCCCATGCTGCTCGGCCCCCGGCGCTCGGCGGGTGGGCGCGCAAGGCGTGGCGACACACTGCACCGGGGGATGCGTCTGGTCATTCCAGTGCTGGGGCAAACGGAGATTTTCATGCATCAGGCTGCGCGGACTGCCGCATTCGTCGTCTCGTCGGTGATGGCCGTCGGGCTCATGTCGTCGATCACGATCACGCCGGCTTCAGCGCGGGAAGTTGCCTGCGCAACAGGCGCCGAGCTCAAAAGCGAGAACGGTGACGCCAAGGCGATCATCACCTTCACCAACCGCACGACCGACAAGCAGACGATCTACTGGATCGACTACGACGGAAAGCGGCAGAAATATCAGGAACTGAATGCGGGTGAGTCCTACGACCAGCCGACGTTCCTGACGCATCCGTGGCTGGTCACGGGGCTGCGGGACAAGTGCGTCGGGTACTACTTCGCGGAAGGTAAGCGCACGTCGGTCGAGCCCGGGCTGGCACCGAAGATCATGCCGCGGAAGACGCGCAAGATTGCGAAGGCCGAGGGTGTGGACGACAGCGGGACGGCGGCTGCCGCGCCGGGTATCGCACCGTCGTCGTCATCGTCGACATCTTCATCGGCGGCTTCATCCGAACCGTCGGATCGCGACGCTTCGCGGCGGTCCGGCGAGGCGGCGGAGATCGACGATGATGTGGATGCTTTCGACACCCCAGCTTCGCGAGATGATCGCGATGCGACCGGCGGTGATGACCGTGCGTTTGCGCGACGAGACGACCGTGACCGCATTGACGATGATGTCGACGCGTTCGACGACGATGCAGACGTCACGATTGACCGGGATACCGGTGACGATACCCGCCGCGCTGACGACGCTGGGGCCGAGCGCGACGATGACAGCTTTGAGACGGCGGAGGTTCAGCCGCGGGTTCGTTCGCGCGCGCCCCGAACGCCGCGCATCTCGCCCGAATGGGGTGACGATCTCGATGAGCCGAGCGGAACGCCGCTCGCGCGGGATTGGCGGTGCAGCGGTTATCTTTCGCGCACGCGTTCGGTGATTTGCCGGGACCCCGAGTTACGCCGGCTCGATGCGGATATCCGCCAGGCGATGCGGGATCTCATGCGCGAACTGCCTCGCCGGCAGCGCGTGCGGCTGCGCACCCGGCAGGAGCGGTGGGAAGACCGCCGTGAAGCATGTGACGGCAGACCCGCGTGTGTTCGGGAGCGCACGCGACGCCGGCTTGCGCGGTTGAACGAGCGTCGAGAGCGCACGATCGCACGGCGCTCGGCGGCGCGGGACGGCCGTGATGGTCGGGGCGGGCTCGGCTTCGACGGCGATCGTCCTGGGCGACGGATCACGCTGTGCGGGGAAGGTTTTGTCGATGACGGCCGAGGGCGGTGCCGACGCGCGCCGCGGTCGGCTTCGCTCGGTGCTCGGTTCCCGGTGGGTGGGTCTTCACTCGGGGGTAACGTGCGCGATGTACCGGGCCTCGATGGGCGGCGTGTCGCGACGCTGCGAGAGGGTGACCGCGTGCGCATCATCGAGGGGACTGGCGAGCGCTACCAGGGCTACGAATGGTTCCGTATCCGCTTCAACGGCGGGGCCGGCTATCAGTGGGGCGGCATACTGTGTGCCGACCGTCGGGTGACCGGTATTTTTGAGGTGTGTCGCTAGACCGATCCGCAACGCATCGCGATCCAGCCGGCGGACGAGCGCTCTGCCTTAGGCTTACCTAGCGGGCAACCGCTCCGCATGATCGAAGAAGAAAAAGGCCACGTGGACGCGCTGATCAGCAACGCTCACGTGGCCTTCCTGTTCGGTTCGGCACCCCCCGATCAGCCCCGCTCCAAGCGAACGGGGTGAACGGGCGGGACATGCCCCGTAAGCCCAATGGGCTAGACGAGGCCGCGCAGACCAACCGGCTTCATTGCCTTCAGCAGAACTTCACGATCGTGCACGTCCGCACGCGTCAGTCCGATGTCGGTCAACTGCCGGTCGCTCAAGGCAGCAAGCTGCTCGCGGGTCCGTGCAGACCGGTAATGCCGAACGAGGTTGTCGAGGATCGCCATGACACCACTCCGTCTGTCAGAGAAAAAAGACGAGGGTCACGGCTCGCGCCGCGCCCTCGTTCATGACGCGTAGGTGGTGGGAATTGCTGCCGCGGACCAGCGCCATTCGATCACGCCAGATATGCGAAAAGCGCAGCGCTCGACGGCCCTTTTCTTGACGGGATGTTTAGTGGTTTTCCGACGCCGTTCCGTGCCGCCGTAGGGGGATCCAGAGCGTGCGGGGCCGCGCGGACCGCGGGTTTTTCTCAGTCCTGGAACATCACGACGATGGCGCGATAGCCCTGTTTGGTAAGGACGGAGGGAAAAGTGGTTTCGCTGTCGACAGAGGCTGTTGTCTCGGTGGCGTCGTTCGCCCGGTTGGCATCCTGAAGTCCGGCAAGGTCAACCTCGCGCTCGACCGCGGGAACGGGCGACCTCACGGGATGCATTGCGCCGTCCCGCGTGTAGCCCCAGCGGGTGCCGCCCCGCTCACGTTGCCAAAACCGGGGTACCGAGCCCCAGCGAAGATTATCACTGAGTACGCCATCGCGGCCGCGCAGGCGGTCGAGCAGAGCCCGTGCGTTCGACTGGGTCATGCGGATGCAGCCATGGCTGTCGATCCGACCGAGCTTGCGGTAGCGGCCGCGGGTCGTGCCGTGAAATGCGACGCCGGAGCGCCGCCCACTCGAATAATGCAGGTCGATATAGGTGACGTTGATCATGCCGGGCGCTGTGGTGCCGTACGCCATGCGCCACTTGCGCTCGTCGATCGTGAACACTCCGGTCGGCGTTGGGCCTGACTTGCGGTCGCCCGGATATTTTCTCCCTGTCGACACGGGCCAGCTATACGGCGGGGTTATCCCACGGGGCAGGCCACGGCGGCGCCAGAGCCGTTCGTCCCACAGGCCCATGCGCCATTCACCGCCGAGCGTGTCGCGCTGCAGAATCCACATGCGCTGTGCCTGGGGGCCCCGGGCTTTGGTGTTCACGAAGAACGCGAGCGTGAACCGCGGGTCGAGTTCGCTTGGTGCCTTGAAGCCGCGCTTGCCTTTCAATCCCTCGAGATAGTCGAGTGCCGGGGTGCCGAAGGCGCGGAGCAGGGCCGCGCGCTTTTCCGCCGCGTGAGGTGGGCGCACCGGAAGGGCCTCGAGGGTCGCACCCGTCGCGCTGACGGTCGCGTCGATGCGGGTGGCCGTCGCGCTGGCGGCGCTCGCAGAAGCTGACGTTACTGCGATGGCTGCCGCCGCGAGTGCGAGGCACGGCAGGTATCGTCGCGGTGCATTGGTTTTGGTGAACTGCATGGCGCGCTCTCCTCGTCGTTCATGCACACGGTGACATGGGCTTCGCGGTCGATGAGGCCGAGACCGACTCGCGCGCCAGGAGCGGTAGCATGCGACGTCGGGTGATCCAGCCTACACCAGGGCGCATGCGTCTCGGTTTGGGCACGCTGTTGCAAAGCCGCACTGGTGCGCAGCGTGGGCAAGCGCTGGAGGCCTGCGATCGAAGGTAATCCACCGGCCGTGCCTGACGCGTTCCGGTAAGCTTTGAGGTTCGTGACGGGGGCGGGGGGGGGGACCCGAGAAGCTTTCAGACGGGCCGGGTTCGTCAGGAGCCCATGCGCTCCATCACGGCGTCGCTCACCTCAAAATTTGCGTAGACGTTCTGCACGTCGTCGGAATCTTCCAGCACTTCGAGCATCCGGATCAATTTTTCTCCCGCGTCATCATCCAGCGGAACGCTCAGCTTCGGGCGCCAGATGATCTGGGCGTCAGCCGGCTCGCCATAACGTTCCTCGAGCGCCTTGGCGACTTCGTGCAGCTGTTCAGCCGAGCAGAACAGGGTGTGGCCTTCGTCGGTCGTCTCGACATCGTCGGCGCCGGCGTCAATTGCGGCTTCGAACATATCATCCGCGCTCGCCGCGTCGACGGGATAGCTGATGGCGCCGACGCGCTCGAAGTTGAAGGAGACGGCGCCCGTCTCACCGAGGTTGCCGCCATGCTTTGAGAAGGTCGCGCGCACCTCGCTCGCGGTGCGGTTGCGGTTGTCGGTCAGCGCCTCGACGATGACACCCACGCCGCCGGTGCCGAAGCCCTCGTAGCGGACTTCCTCATAATTTTCTCCGCCGGCGTCCTGGGATTTCTTGATGGCGCGATCGATGTTGTCGTTCGGCATGTTCTGCGATTTGGCCGCGCGGATTGCGAGGCGGAGGCGCGGGTTCATGTCGGGATCCGGTGCGCCCATCTTGGCCGCGACCGTGATTTCCTTCGCGAGTTTCGAGAAAATCTTGGAGCGTTTTTTATCCTGCGCACCTTTGCGGTGCATGATGTTCTTGAACTTACTGTGCCCGGCCATGCCGCACCTCTCGTCGCTCGCGGTCGCTGCGCGGTTTTCGGCGCTGCTCCGGGGGCGGTGTTGCCGACCGGCGCGCCATCACGATCGCGCGTGGAATTGAATGGCGCGATCGGTACACCCGCAGGAAGCACAGGGTCAATCGACGCTGCGGTATGACACCGGCGTGCAGAATCCGGCTACGGAGATGCAGGCGCAACGACGTTTACGTTTCGTTAACCAAATCAGTCGAGCGTTCGGTCACCGGTCACCATTGCTGCCCAGTGGTCCCCGGTTCGGCGCGTGAGTATCGCGCCGTGAACCCAACGTGACACAGCTCGTGTCACCCATTGAAAAGAGACCCTTCTCTTTCTCAATCGACCCAGAACTGCGGCTCGGCCGATCCCAAGGATCCACCGAGCCGCAGTGCCCCGACCTTCACCGCCAGCCCACTCGTATCGTCGGTTTCCACCGCGATCGCACAGAGCGTGGCATCGCCGCCCGACGGCTGAAAGCGCCCGCGGGAGACACGCGTCGTAAATCGGGTGATCGGTTCATCGGCCTCCATACCGAGGATACCGGCATAGTCGCCGGTCATCCCGACATCGGACATATAGGCCGTGCCGCCGGGGAGAATGCGTTCATCGGCCGTCGGGGTGTGGGTGTGGGTGCCGACGACGAGGCTCACGCGGCCATCAAGCACGTGGCCCATCGCCTGTTTTTCACTCGTCGCCTCGGCATGCATGTCCACGACGATCGCGTCGGCTATTTCGCCAAGCGGGGACGCGGCGAGCTCGGTTTCCACGGCGCGAAAGGGACAATCCATTTCCGCCATGAACACGCGGCCGAGCAGATTGGTGACCAGCACGCGGGCGCCATTGGCTGCCTCTACCAGCGCGGCGCCGCGGCCCGGCGTTCCCGGAGGATAATTCGCTGGGCGGACAAGGCGGTCCTGGCGCTCGATGAAGACCAGCGTCTCTTTCTGGTCGAAGGCGTGGTTGCCGAGCGTCACCACGTCGGCGCCGGCATCGAGAAAGCTCTCATGGATGTTTTCGGTGATGCCAAAACCGGCGGCGGCGTTCTCACCGTTCACCACGACGAAATCGAGCCGGTAGCGCTCGCGTAGACGCGGCAGGTGATCGGTGAGCACGGCGCGACCCGATCGGCCGACGACATCGCCGATGAATAGAATGCGCATGTGTCAGCCGGCCTCGCATGGCGCGAGAGAAATCGTGTGGGTCGGCGTCACGATCGCGTCGAGGCGGCGGTCGTGCGGTTCACGCGGGACAACGACGACTTCCTGCGCGTCGTAGGCCACGCCGATCGCCGGGATCGGCTGATCGGCCGACAGCCTAGCAATGGCGCGGTCGTAATACCCGCCGCCATATCCGAGGCGGTAGCCGTCTCGATCGAATGCAAGGAGCGGGACGATCATGATCGTTGGATCGACGATCGGTGCGGCTGCGGTCGGCTCCTCGACCCCGAATGCGCCTCTGGCAAGCGGCTCACCAGGCGCCCATGCGCGGAAGACGAGATCAGGGTCGTCGCCAGCGACGGTCGGCAGGACGACACGAGCGCCCGCATCGTTCAGCGCTGCAATGAGCGGGCGGGTATCGATTTCCGAGCGGATGGGCAGGAAGCAGCTCACGATCTGATCGCGGAGATTATCTGACGCCTGGGTACTGTCGGACGGGCTGATCGCGGCGCAAAGAGCGCCCACGGCTCGGTCGGCGAGCTGCGTGCCGTCTGACGCTTTTGTGCTGCGGTGCGCTTCGGCACGCCGTGCGGCGACGAGGGTGCGCATTTCGCTCTTGCGGTTGGCGACAGGAATAGATGACATGACAAATGAGTGACGGCGCAGACCTGATGGTGGCCGGTTAGATCAGTTCGCCATTAAGGCAGCAAGCGCTGCGCGGCGGCGCACCAAGATCGGGGCAGAGGCGGCATGGGCACATCCGCTGATCCGAAGACCAACGTCGGGTCGCCCGTAGGCGCGCGGAAGCGGCCCGCGCCAGACGAACCGTTCGACTTCCGCCGCGGTGGCGGTCGCGTGCTGCTGATTGCGTGCGGGGCGCTCGCCCGCGAAATCGTCACAATGATCGAACTGAACCGATGGGATCATCTCGATCTCGCTTGCCTTCCGGCGAAACTCCACAACACCCCTGAACTCATCCCGGATGCTGTGCGTGCGAAGATCCGCGAAGCGCGCGGGCGGTATGCCGAGATCAAGGTCGTATATGCGGATTGCGGGACAGGTGGGTTGCTCGATGCGGTCTGCGTCGCGGAGGGCGTCGAGCGGATCGGTGGGCCGCATTGCTACGCATTTTTCTCCGGCGTCACGGCATTCGAAGCAGCCGGCGACGCGGACATGACGGCCTTTTTTCTCACCGATTATCTCGTCCGGTTTTTCGACGCGCTGATCTGGCGCGGCTTCGGACTCGATCGGCGCGCCGACATGCGCGATTTCCTGTTCGGACACTACGAAAAAGTTGTGTATCTGGCCCAGATCCAAGATTCGTCACTCGAGGCAGAAGCGCAGGCGATCGCGGAGCGGCTGGCGTTGGCGTACGAGTACCGCTTTACGGGCTACGGCGATCTGGAGACCTTTATGCGCGGCGGTAACGAACACGCCACGCAGTCGTAAATCGCGCTGCTGGCGTCGCTTGCAAGACGGCGGTGTCGCAGCGAAAGGGATGTGGTGCGTTATCAGACGCGCCGAGGAGCAAGGCGATGACCCGAATACCTGTATCGATCGAAGTGACGGCGAAGCATGCGCTGGAGACCGAGGGGATGGCATCGCTTTTCCCGAGTGGGACGCGGGTCTACCTCGCCGACCTCGGCACACATTCGGTCGACGGTCTCGTCGATGCGGCGGCGCGCTTGCACGGCTGCGGGTTCCGCCCGGTTCCGCACATCGCAGCGCGGCGGATGACCGACACCGCGGAAGCGGACATGCGGATCGCCCGGTTCATGGCGGAAGCGCACGTCGACGAGTTTCTGATGGTGGCCGGTAGCCCGGAAGCACAGGTCGGCAACGTGGCGTCGAGCCTCGAGTTGCTCGAGGCGGGCGTGCTGCAGAAAAATGGCGTGGAGAAAATTGTCGTCGCCGGGCATCCGGAAGGCAGCCCGGACTTCCCCGACAGCGAACTCCTCCCAGCGCTGAAAGCGAAACAGGCGTTCGGCAAAGCGAACGGCATCGACATGAAAGTCGCGACGCAGTTCAGCTTCGATGTGCCGGGCATGATCGCGTGGGAGAAGGCGCTCGCGGCGGAGGGGATCGATATGCCGATCCATATCGGCGTCGCCGGGCCGGCAAAGATCACGACGCTGATCCGCTACGCGACGCTCTGCGGGGTCGGCCAATCGCTCAGCTTCCTGAAGAAGCGCGGCGGAGCCCTCGCGACGATGGTGACCGGTTTTTCTCCTGACGAGGTCGTCGACCCGCTCGAAGCGCACATCGCCAGCGGCGAAGCGAAGCTCATCGATGAAATTCACGTGTTCCCGTTCGGCGGGCTTAAGCGAGCTTCCGAATGGTTGACTGAACGCGGTAGCTGGTTCGAG
>JBCBJG010000049.1:0-14928 GCA_038523655.1 Pseudomonadota bacterium
CGACCAGCATGGCGATCGCCTCGGCGAGTGGCATGACGCTTTGCTCCTTGGACCCGAGCCGGCGGATGGAAATTGTGCCTTCCTCCGCCTCCTTGCGCCCGGCCACGAGGATTGCCGGCACATGCGCCACTGAGTGCTCCCGCACCTTGTAGTTGATCTTTTCGTTCCTCAGGTCGAGCTCTGCGCGGATGCCCACGGCTTCGAGTTGCGCACGCACTTGCTCGGCGTATGGGTCTGCCTCCGAGACGATCGTCGCGATCACGACCTGACGCGGTGCAAGCCAGAGAGGAAAACGCCCGGCGTAGTTTTCGATCAGGATGCCAATGAAGCGCTCGAACGAGCCGAGGATCGCCCGGTGCAACATGACAGGCATATGCCGCTCGCCATCCTCGCCGATGTACTGAGCACCGAGGCGATCCGGCAGCACGAAGTCGACCTGCCACGTACCGCACTGCCAATCCCTGCCGATCGCATCGGTCAGAACGAACTCCAGCTTCGGCCCGTAAAATGCGCCCTCGCCGGGATTGAGCTCGTAGGCGCAGCCGGCCGCTTCCGTCGCCGCGACGAGCGCCGCTTCGGCCTTGTCCCAAACCTCGTCCGAACCAGCCCGCGTCTCCGGCCGGTCCGAGAACTTCACCCGGAAGTTCTCGAACCCGAAATCCTCGTAGACTGCCGCGAGGAGGGAGATGAATTCCCGGGTCTCCGGCTCAATCTGCTCTTCCGTCGCGAAGATGTGCGCATCGTCCTGCGTGAAGCCGCGCACCCGCATGATCCCATGCATTGCGCCCGACGGCTCATAGCGATGACACGAACCGAACTCGGCCATCCGCAGCGGCAAATCGCGATAGGACCGCAGCCCCTGGTTGTAGATCTGGACATGGCACGGGCAGTTCATCGGCTTCAGCGCATTGACGCGCTTTTCCCGCGCACCGTCCTCATCCACCTCGACGATGAACATGTTCTCCTGGAACTTGTCCCAGTGCCCGCTCTCCTCCCAGAGCTTGCGGTCGACGACTTGCGGGGTTTTAACCTCTTCATAACGCGCGGCATCAAGACGGCGGCGCATGTAGGCCTCGATTGTCCGCCAGATCGTCCAGCCGTTCGCGTGCCAAAACACCATGCCCGGCGCTTCCGGCTGCATATGGAACAGATCCATCGCCGTCCCAATCCGGCGATGATCACGCTTGGCTGCCTCCTCGAGCATATCGAGGTGTGCCTGCAGCGCTTTTTTATCCGCCCAGGCCGTGCCGTAGATACGCTGCAGGGTTTCGCGGGAAGAATCACCGCGCCAGTATGCGCCCGCAACGCGCTGGAGCTTGAACGCATCGCCGATCTTCCCGGTGGAGGTCATGTGCGGGCCACGACAAAGGTCCACCCAATCCCCCTGCGTATAGAACCGGACGTCTTCGCCCTCGGGGATCATGTCGACCAGCTCGACCTTATATTTTTCTCCCTTTTCTTCGAAGAATGCACGCGCTTCGTCGCGGGCCATAACGCGTTTTTCAAATGGTTTGTCGCGTTTGATGATCTCGCGCATCTTCGCTTCGATCTTCTCGAAGTCATCTGGCGTGAACGGATCTGCCCGGTCGAAATCGTAGTAAAAGCCGTGCTCGATCACCGGCCCGATCGTCACCTGTGTCTCCGGCCAAATTTCCTGCACGGCTTCGGCAAGCACATGCGCACAGTCGTGCCGGATCAGCTCCAGACACTCCGGATCATTGCGCGTGAGGATCCGTATCCGCGCATCGTGTTCGAGCGGATCGGCCAGGTCACAGACGGTGCCGTCGACTTCCATCGCCACGGCTTTTTTCGACAGCGACTTGGAGATCGCTGCCGCTAATTCGAAGCCTGTCGTGCCCTTGGCCACCATCCGCTGACTGTCGTCCGGAAACGTAAGCGCGACCTCGGCCATGGCTATGTCGGCCTCGATGGGCCGCTCCCTGCACGTGAGTTGACGTGAGTATCCGCGCGGCGTGCGCTCCGCGGCCGGACCGCGCCGGTTCTAATGGAGTTCGCGGGCAAGGCAAACTCGCACGCTGGCTGCTGCAAGATGCGGTCACGCCAGCCCGCTCAGCCGCGCCACCGGGCATAGCGCCATGGCCGTAGCCGGTGGCGCAGATGGCGGACATTGGGAGCCGGGTCGAAGCCCGATGTTCCGCCCGGCCGACAGCGTAAAAGGCGCGCAAGTGTCAGCCAACCACCACGCCAAGCTCCGTTGCGGGCAATCGCCGTCAAACCGTACTCCGAGCAGGTCGGCAGATGGCGACACGGCCAGCCGACAAACGGCTTCAGCGTCCAGCGATAGAGATGGATCGGCAAGCTGAGCGCGCGGGCTGCGAGGCGCGAGACGGGCGGAAGATGCGCGTAGCTCAACGCGAGATGATCTCTGCGCGCCGCACCGTCACCGCGATGACCGTCGACCCCAAGTTCGTCCTCGTCATCGCCGCAGCAGCCGCCCGGCCGTCCACCACCCGTCGCGTGAGAGCCGCCAAACACGCCGGCGCTCAGCTGACGAGTTCGGAGACCGACCCGCGCGTCGTCGCCTCGGCTGGGCTCTCGCTCTCGGAGGAGCCGTCCGGGGTTCGCGCACCCTCGATCTGCCCAATCGCATCGACCACGGCATCAAACACGAGCATCGCCGATACATGCCGTTGCGGATAATCGCGCACCGTCTCGAGCACTGCGAGATCCGCCCAGTCTCCGCTTGGCGGCGGACCATCATCTTTCAGCATCGCCTGCATGTCTGCCCGCAACGCGCGCAACTCATCGGCCCCGCGCCCAATGATCTCGCGGCCCATGACCGACGCTGCCGTCTGCCCCAGGAGGCACGCCTTGATCGTCTGCCCGTAGTCGACCACCGCACCATCCTGCATCTTCAGGTCGACGGTGACCGCTGACCCGCAGAGTTTCGAGTGAGCTTCAGCCGTCGCATCCGGAGCGTCGAGACGCGCCGTACGCGGGATTGCCGCCGCCAGCGCCAGTATCCGCTCACTGTAGAGATCGCTCAGATCGGTCATCGGAACGCCATGCTTGTGCGTATGAATTATAGTGCGATGCGTGCTGCATCGTGCTTTGGATGCGCGGTGAACAGGCGCAGGTAAATGGCACACTCCATTGCCGCGCCCACCGCTCAGCACCAGATATGTCAATCCCTCGCACACTGCACAAGTTCACACCGTGCGCTGTCAGAGTGTTAAGACGAAGGACCGAACATGGACGCCATCGTAGACCTGAAGAAGAAAGCCCAGCAGCTGCGCCCGACGTTGGATCGCGCGCCGGGCATCGCACGCCCGAGCCGTGAGGAGGCCGAAGCGGCCGTCCGCACGCTGATTGCCTGGGCGGGCGACGACCCGACCCGCGAGGGCCTGCTCGACACGCCGAAACGTGTGACCAAAGCGTACGGCGAACTGTTCTCCGGCTATGATGCGAACGCGAGCGAAGTGCTTTCGCGCACTTTCGAAGAGGTGAGCGGCTACGACGACATGGTTTTGGTCCGCGACATCGAGTTCGCGTCACATTGCGAGCACCACATGGTGCCGTTCATCGGCAAGGCGCACATCGCTTATTATCCGACCTCCTCGGTCGTCGGCCTGTCGAAGCTCGCACGCGTCGTCGAGGTATTCGGCCGTCGTCTGCAGACGCAGGAAAACATGACGGCGCAAATCACGACGGCAATCGACAACGAGCTCGCCCCACGGGGTGTCGCCGTGATGCTCGAAGCGGCGCACCAGTGCATGTCGATGCGGGGCGTGTGCAAGCATGGGGTCACGACCGTGACGACCCGGTTCACCGGTCTGTTCGAAGACGATCCGGAACGTCGTTCGCAGTTCCTCGACCAGGTTCGCAAACACTAGCGCGCACCTTGAGCGCCGCGAAAGCCGAGGTTGGCACATCTGCCACCTCGGCATGCCAACGGTGCCTGGCATCGCAGCCCACCGATAGCCGCGTACGCGTCGGCGCGCGCTCGTCGAAATGCAATCCTCGGCGCGCCGATCTGGTGACATCTGCCCGAACCAACGCGCCGTCGCGCCCGCTTGGTCAAATTACCCGGCGACGCTAAGCACGCGGGCGACCACCTTCCCCGTTCGACCTGCGATGACGGCCAACCCGTGACAACCGCTTCTCACGATCTCGAACACGGCCTGACGCTGCGGCCGCGATTTGGGCCGGATGGTACTGTGCCTGCGGTCGCGAGCGATGCGCAGACCGGCGCCGTGCTCATGCTCGCCTACATGAACGCAGACGCGCTCGCCGAGACGATCGCAACGGGCTATGCGACCTACTGGAGCCGCTCACGCGCAAGCCTCTGGCGCAAAGGCGAGACGAGCGGCAACCGCCAGCGTG
This sequence comes from Pseudomonadota bacterium, assembly GCA_038523655.1. Classification (GTDB taxonomy): domain Bacteria; phylum Pseudomonadota; class Alphaproteobacteria; order Rhizobiales; family CALHAX01; genus CALHAX01. Next base: position 4,345 of record JBCBJG010000049.1, read on the forward strand.
TCACCGCGCTGCATATCGATTGCGATCAGGATGCGATCTGGCTCGTCGTCGAAGTCGAAGGCCACGGCGCGACCTGCCACAACGGCTATCGCTCGTGCTTCTATCGCCACGTCCCGACAGATCACCTGGGCGCCGGAGATGTCCGGCTAGATGCACCGCTCGAGGTAACGTCCGAGCCGCCTCTGTTCGACCCGGCAGATGTCTACGGTTCGGACTGAGGCACATCAGTCGCCTGTCGCTGTCTGCCGACGATAGTCCGGGCGCGTCTTGGCGTTAGGCATCTTCGGTTTGCCGCGAAAACCGCCCTCACCCCGGCCAACCCGACAAACGCTGCATGCGACGTCTGTTCACCCTGTCAGACATCGCCGGCTCACCCGCTGGTCGAGCAGTGCCACTGCTGCACGCCTTGGCACAACTAATGCTCCTGAGGTCCCGCCTATCTCCGCACAAGGCGGAGCGACTGCGCGCGATCCCACCCCCCGGATCTCTACCGCGCCGAAGAAGACCGGGGATTGCATGCAGACCGAAACCAGCAGCCGGCTGTTCACCTATTGGAACGATCTTCGCGGGCCGCGCATGGCCCCGAACCGTTTCGAGATCGAACCAGCGCGGATTGCCGACCTCCTTTCGCGGACCTTTATCCTCGAGCGTGATGCGGCGGAGCAGTTTGTCTTCCGTCTTGCAGGAACGCTGATTTGTGAGCGTTTCGGCCGGGAGTTCCGCGGTGCGAACATTTTGTCACTGCTCACGCAGACAGACTGCGCGAGCCTGGAGCGCGTGCTCAAAAGCGTGACGCATGAGAGTGCTGTCGGTGTTGTCACGCTCGATGCGTCGACGGGTGACGGGCGCATTACGCCGCTCGAAATGCTGATCCTGCCGCTCATTCATGACGGTAGTACCGTCTCACGCCTTCTCGGTGCGCTCGCAACGATCGGGGAACCACCCGCATGGCTTGGTCACACCCCGATCGCGCAAACCTCCGTCACGCGCGTCTCGATGATCTGGCCCGACGGTCATCCCCATGCCCTGATCGACGGCGCGGCACGCCAACTGCCGTTTTCGCAAATCCAGGGACCGAAACGTGTCGTGAGCATCGATCGTCGTCGGTTCCGCGTCTTTGACGGCGGGCGTGACGCAGCGCAGAACGCAGAGCCATCTCGCGGCAGCGACAGACGGGTGCCACCCGGCGAGCGCCGCTGAGCGCAGCTGAACACCTGAACGTTGATAAGCCAAGCACTCGGCACGCCGTCGACCTCTCATCACGCCGGCGATGCGAAGTGGCCGATTTTCGGTCGACCGTTAGGCAGTCATTAAGTCCGCTGCCTCATCCTGCACTGGCAGGGGTCAACCGCCCCTACCCTACCCACGGGCGACGCTCCGCGCGGCGCCGACGAGATGCCGGACGCAGCGAATGAGCCTTGCACCCCGAGCCCGAACCGAGCGCACCCCGATCGCACGCGTAACGCCGGATCGCCGTCGTTTTCGCCGCGTCGAACTCAGCCTTCTCGGTCGATTCATGCGCAAGAACCGCGAGGAGCACCACTGCCGGCTTGTCGACATCTCCGCGGCCGGTGCAAGCCTGCAGGGCCCTCTCGCTGTCGAGATCGGCGAACAGATCGTCGTCTACTTCGACGAACTCGGCCGTCTTGAGGGCACTGTCGTTCGCCGGGTCACCGACGGGTTCGCGATCGAGATTCGGGCAACGCCCCGTAAACGGGAGAAAATCGTCGAGCAGCTGACCTGGCTCATCAATCGAAATGTGCTTGGCCTTCCCGATGAACGCCGTCACGACCGCGTCGCGCCGAACCGCAAGGAAGTAACCCTCGAGTTGCCGAATGGAGCGAAAATCGCCTGCCAGATGCTCGATGTATCCGTCGGCGGCGCTTCTCTCGCGACCGACGCCCGCCCGGAAATAGGCACCGCGATCACACTCGGCCGGGTCCGCGGTCACATTGTCCGCCATCATGATACCGGCCTCGGCATCCAGTTCGTGCATCAGCAGCACTCCGATGAGCTGGATCGGGAATTCGGCTAAACGCTCCCCTCGGCGCCCCGGCGAATAGCCTTAATAGTCCGTTTCTCCGCCAGCCCGGATTTGCCCTAAATCTGCGCGGTGATCTTGCCGGAAATTGAGCGTCTCTCTGACATGCTCCCCAAATCGATGGGGGGTTGTGTCGATGCGTTTGGGCTTCATCATTGCGGTCTGTGTGCTGTTGTTTCTGCCAGCCGCGGCCTGTGTCGCGCACGCTGGTGCAAACGAGCGCTTTCTGACCGTCTATGGCCCCGCCAAAGCGCCCTTCGGTTTCCGTGCCTTCTGCGAACGCCATCCAGTAAGCTGCCGGCGTGCGGCACCGCGCCAACCGCTACACCTGACAGCGCGCCTCTGGGACGACCTCGACGGGATCAACCTCGAGGTAAACCGCAGCATCCGTCCAATGAGCGATCTCGATCTCCACGGCGTGGCCGAGCGGTGGAGCTATCCGACGAGCGTCGGCGACTGTGAGGATTTCGTGTTGCTGAAGCGCCAGCGTCTGATCGCCCGCGGATGGCCGGCGAGCGCGCTGCACATCACGGTCGTGAAGGATGAAAATGGCGTCGGCCACGCCGTCCTGACCGTGCGCACCACGAGCGGCGATCTCGTCCTCGACAACCGCACCGACGCTGTCGTGCGCTGGCACGCACTGCCCTACGATTTCCTGAAGCGCCAATCCGCGTTCGATCCGCTGGCATGGGTCGCGCTGACCCCGATGGATTCAGCATTGCCCGAACGCATCGTCACCTCGAGCGGAGCCGCGCCCGCGCACGACTGATCACGCAAACCATTTGAATTGGTCCGGCTGCTACTCACCCTGCCATCCCCGACCCCGGCACCGGACCAACACTGAGCCGGCACTCCCTGCGGAGTGTCGGCTCTTTTTTCTCCATTCAGCGGATAGCTCGCGTAAACCCGCTGCGGATCACTCAGGTTGCGGGCGCATGCCAGCCTTAAAGCGCTGCCAGTTTTTCACATAGCCATCACCGAGCCGAGCGAACCCGGCCTGCTGCTCGTCGGTGAGCTCACGGATTACCCGCGCCGGCGCGCCGACCGCAAGGGCACCGGGCGGGATGTCTTTTCCCTCCGCAATCAGAGCATTCGCACCGATCACTGCCCCCGCCCCGATCGTCGCCCCGTTCAGGATGGTCGCACCCATCCCGATCAGCGCACCGTCACCGATGGTGCAGCCGTGGAGGATCGCGCCGTGGCCAATCGTGCACCCGACACCAATAGTGAGCGGATAGCCGAGGTCGGTATGAAGCGTTGCGCCATCCTGCACGTTGCTGCGCGCCCCGATATGGATGAGCTCGTTGTCGCCACGTACTGTTGCGCCGAACCAAACGCTCGCCTCCTCATCGAGCTGCACGCGCCCGATCACGGCAGCATTCGGCGCCACCCAGTACCTCCCATTCGAAGGAACAGCGACCCGGACCCCGTCGAGTTCGTAGAGCGCCATGATTTTTCTCTCCCTCCGCTGGCGGTGCCGTGCCGCACGATACGACGGCCGCGTGGGCTATCGCACCAGCAGCGTCGCAATCGCAAGGATGCCGAGAGAAAAGCTCCACCCTGCCACGACCAATCCACCCGCGCCGATCAACGCCGGATGGCGGGCAATCGGCTCCAGACCGACCAGATGCCTGGCAATAAGATAGGGCCCACCGAGAACGCGAAGCAGGAACCCGCAAATCCCATCGACAATGCCGCACCCTTCGCTCAGCGGGAACGCCAACCGCCGGGCGCTAACAAGCTCATAGGCGGTGACCGCCACACCGGCGATCGTGAAGCCGAGGCCTATCCCGTACAGCGTGAGGACCGTAAAACTCGACACCTGCGATCCTCGATACGCAAAAAACCGGATGGCGTGTGTATACGCCGGCGCGACTTCGAACGAAGACGCAAGTGTACGCCGCCGTTCCACATCGCCGGTCGTGCGATGCACCGCGTCGTTAACGCGCTCCATCAACCTGACGCGCTGGGCTGCGCCAGCCAATCGCCAAAAGGCGACCAGACCCGTCAGACCGCGTCCGCCGGACCGCGTCAGCTGTCCTCGAGATCGAACTCCAGGATCGACATGTTGAAGGCGTAGGAATAGACGTCGCCGTCCTCGAACACGACACCGATGAACTCGTCGTCGATGTAGATTTCGGCGCTGTCGTCCTTGTTGGTGCGCTGCCGCACTTCCAGCTGCGGCGTTGCCAGCCGATCGCGCATGTACTCCTGCAGCTTGTCCGCGTCCGTCTCGATTTTCATCGAGAAGTCGTAGGAGAGATCGCCTTCTTCCGTATCGCGGAAAATCTGGCCGACCTGCTGATCACCGAAAAATACCTCGGCATGCTCGTCCTTACCGGGCAGCTGACGCAGTTCGACCGCGCGAAGATTGAAGCGCTTGCGCAAGTACGTCTCGAGCCGCGCCATTTCCTGTGCCTGCATGGGTTCCGTCCGTTTGCGCAGCCATCAAATGTGCGCGGCGTACCGCGCGCGATGGCGATACAGGTTGGGTCATTGCCAGGCAAGCGGGGCGCACCGAAGGAGGGCGAGGACGCGGGACAGTCCGACATACGAGCAAGCGATGGCGTAACACGCGCGTAGCAAGCCGCCGGGACCAGCGCTCGCGCGACTGCGGATCACGCCGTCGACGGCACCGTTAGTTCGTGCGCGCAGCCGCAAGCATCTGGTTCATGGTGCGCGACGGCTCACTGCACCCAGCTTCCCCGACAATCCGCGCTGGCACGCCTGCGACCGTCTTATTCGCCGGCACGTCTTCCAGCACCACGCTACCCGCCGCGACCCGACTGCAGTGGCCGACGGTGATGTTGCCGAGAATTTTTGCTCCGGCACCGATCAGGACACCATCGTCGATCTTGGGATGCCGATCGCCACCGGCCTTGCCGGTACCGCCAAGCGTGACCCCGTGCAGAATACTGACCTCGTTGCCGATCCGCGCCGTCTCGCCGACGACCAGCGCATGACCATGGTCCAGGAAAAGCCCGCGACCGACTTCGGCATTGGGATGAATATCCGTAGAGAATACCCGCGAGGCCTGGCTCTGAAGATAATAGGCGAAGTCTTCACGCCCGCTGCGGTACAGCGCGTGGGCGAACCGGTGCGTCTGCAGCGCGTGAAAGCCTTTGAAGTAGAGCAATGGTTCGAGAAAGCGATGGCATGCCGGGTCGCGATCGAAAACCGCGATGAGGTCGGCCCGCAGCGTCGCGCCGAATGCGCTGTTGCTGTCGATTGCATCTTCGAATGCGCGCGCAAGCAACTGCGCATCCACGTCCGGGTGCGCGAGCCGCTGAGCGATACGGTGCACCACGGCATCTTCCAGGCGGTGCTGGTTGATCACCGTTGAGAACAGGAAACCGGCGAGCGCCGGCTCACTGCGCGCCGCCTCTTCTGCTTCCGTGCGCAGACGGCTCCAGACCGGGTCGACTTCAGCAAGATGCGGAGTCGTTGATTGAACAGCAGACGCCATGGGGCATCCTTTCTCAGCTGTATGTGTCGGGCACGGCCGGCGACGCGTCACCTGAGACAACGCTGTGCGCGCGCCGATTGGTTCCCATTTTGGGGACGCGTAACACGCGCTGCACGCGATGTCGTGTGAGATGCGCTGGGAGGTAACCGCCGGCCGCCGGGTGTTGCCTCGGCCAAACGTATCTGAAGGCCGCCTTCTCGCAGACGACAGTCCGCTATCGCGAGAACACGACCATCGCGAGACTTGCCGGCAGTGCCAGCAGAAGCGCTCCGATGAGCTGCGCGATCAGACCGGGGTCGGTCAAAGGAACATTCACCTCGCTCGCGATGGCTGCGACCGGTTCCCCGGCCAGCACGGCCATCGACCGCGCGGCCTCTTCGATATCGAAGTTCAGGCCACCTTCCGCGAGCCCGGCAAACGAGTTGGCGAGCGCAACTGTCGCGGTGAATGTCGCAATCCCGATGAGTGACGCCATGAACCGACGCATCGCGGCCTCCTATGCCCAATTTTCTGCGTTCGACGTATCGCGTGAAGGCGTCTGCAGTTGGGTCCGCCAGCGGCGAGATTGCGGCAGGCTTGTCAGCGCGGAAGCCGCGGTCAGTCAGTGATGCTGCCTCGCTCTGCCTGGCTCTGCTTCGCTCTGGCGCCAACCGAAGGCTTGCGGATACGCCCTGGAACGCGGCCAACGTCGCCGTTGCCCCGTCGGTCCGCCTCGACTAGACGAAAGCGCCCCTGGGTTGCCGCAGTCTGCAGCACCAACGCCCGCGCCAGCGCACGCCAGTGCACCTCGAACGGCGCCCACGAACAAGAGACACGCCATGCCGAGCATCGAGGCCGCCATCATCCCGGTCACGCCACTGCAGCAGAACTGCACGCTGATTTGGGATCACGACACGATGGTCGGTGCGGTGATTGATCCGGGCGGCGATGTCCCCGTGATCCGCAAAGAGATCGAGGAACGCGGCATCCGGATCGACAAGATCGTGCTGACCCATGGCCATGTCGACCACGCCGCCGGCGCTGCCGAGTTGCGCGAGCATCTGGGCGTCGAGATCCACGGCCCGCACGAAGCCGACAAATTCCTGCTCGACAGCCTCGTCCAGTCGGCACGGGAGTATGGCCTTCCCGGCGCTCGCAACGTCACGCCGGACCACTGGCTGGAGGAAGGCGGTCGCATCACCATCGCGAACCTGCCCTTCGAGATCCTGCATTGCCCGGGTCACTCGCCGGGCTCGCTCGTGTTCGTGATGAAGGGCATCAAGTTCGCCCTCGTCGGCGATGTGCTTTTCCGCGGCTCTATCGGACGGACGGATTTTCTCTACGGCGACCACGATGCGTTGATCGAAGCGATCCGCACGAAGCTCCTGCCGCTCGACGACGAGATGCAGTTTATATGCGGCCACGGACCGGGCTCGTCGATTGGCGCAGAACGCGCGACCAACCCGTTTCTGCAAGGTCTCGCAACCAGCTAGCTCTGCACGCGCCGCGCACTAAAACACTCTGTGGGTTAGCGAATTTGCGCGCAGCCGCACCTTTACAGGCCCCGCGTGATCATTGATTATTCTGCGTACGAGGCAAACCATACGCGGGTGCAAACGATGATCCGATGGGTTCGGGACAGCTTTTTCGTCGGTATCACAACGCTGCTGATGATCGTCACGGTTGATGTACCGAGCACGGTTGGCTCGTGGGGCCCGGAGGCAAAAGCGGGGTCTGCCGTCCTCGGTGGGCGACGCGTGAGCTGTCGCTACGGCAAGGTCATCTTCAACGACAAGCTGCCCGATCTCGGTATGGCGACCCGCGGCACGATCTGGCTCAACCGCAAGCTGCTCAGAAAATACTCCGGGTCATTCCAGCAGTTCGTTTTTCTCCACGAATGCGCGCACCAGTATACCTTCGACGAGGCGGAAGCCGATTGCTGGGCCATCAAACGTGGCGTATATCGCGGCCTGTTTTCCAGCGCGAGCATCAACAACATCTGCAAGGTGATGAAGAACTGGAAAGGCGGGCTCTGGCACAACACCGGGCCGAACCGTTGCGCGGCGATCAAGCAGTGCTTCCAGGTCGCAAAGTCACGCGGAAAACGCGGCAACCGTCGCTCTGGCATCGGCAGCCAATAACCGGCGGTCAGCCACCGGCGCCCAATCCCTTGCGCGAAACGACCGCGCACATCTGATCAGCTCGTGGGCGTGGTCAGGGGATGGGAATTGAACGGTAGCCCAACTGGTCGTTGAGCGGCGCCGCCTCACATCGCGTCGCAAGTGCTCCCGCCGACCGGCCATTCGACTTTTTCTCTCAACAAAGCATTTCATGGCGAGGCCGCGCACGCGCGACGAACGGCTTTTGCCGATGTGGGCATTTTTCAGCGCGTATGAAAATCGTGATCGCGAGCCCGACTTACGCCCAAGTAACAACACGCATGCGCCGTCGCAGCACGTTTTTCTCTCCCTCGCCGACGGGCCAACACCGCGGCATCCCCAACTGTGGAGAGCACCATGACAACCGCACGCATTCTTCTCGCATCGGGTCTCATCGCCGGCATCACCGCCGTTGCCGTCCAACCCGCCATCGCCAGCCAACCGATCGTCGCAGCGCAGGAAGATTGCGCCGAAGGCGAGACGTGGAACGAGCAGACGGGCAAGTGCGAGCCAAAGCAGAGCTGACAGCGCGCCGCCGCCCGCGTCCTCCCAGGTTACGCCTCCCGTAATGCATGTGCGTCGACGAAGGCGTGACCACCCCGCTGGGACGCACTCCGGAAGGCAATGATGATGCTGAAGGAGCCGGCGGAGCTTGGCGAAGCCGGGCAGGTTTCGGGCGGACAACTCGGATAGATGGGGACCGGCAGCGTTTCCGCAGGATGCGGAGATGCGTGACCGCTCGAACCATCGACGCCGGAGGGCCTCCGCGCCCTCCGGTAGCGCATGTTTCCGATCGCGCAACGACTGCTAAGAAATTAGCTCCGCACGACGAATAGGGTCAACAGCGCCAGGGCAAGCGGGAGGAGCGCGATGATGGTCGCGACACCGACGCGCAACGCGCTGCTATGCGCTGGCCAGCCGAGCGCCACAGCCGTCGACCCGGCAATCAGACAAAACGCGGGATAGGCAATCAGGAGCGTGAACGGCACTAGTGCCACGCCCTGCCGCACGCTGTTGCCTTCGAGCATGAAGGGCGCCGCCACGACAAAATATCCGACCAGGATCGCCAGTCCGATGTTCACGACGAACAGGGCGAGAAGGAACGGTCTCACGGCGGTGGTCAGCGCACGCAGTAGGTTGCGGTGACGAGGCAGCGATATTCGGTCCCGAGCGGCCCGAGGTTCAGGAAGACCTCGCAGGACGACTCCTCGCGGGAGCGGACCAAATCATCGGAAGGCCATCCCCGCTTCTCCGCGATCGCTTTCGCGTACTCATCGAGCTTGGAGAGGGCTTGCTTGATCGTCGCTTCCTTGCCGAACGCGATGTCGGACAGAGGAGCGCGCGTGCACCGCGAGGCTGCGTCGGCAGACGCCGTGGGGAGTAATGCAACGCCGAAGACAAAAAATGAAAAAAGCACAGCGCCCGCGCGCCAATACGACACCGAACGGGCCGCCGGCGCGCCGCCGGTCGTCAAACGCGAAAGAAACACATAACCCTCCCGTCAGCCAGTGACGCCTGACACGTTGACCGACCACCGCGACCGTAAAGCGCTGATTGCAAACGTCGCAACAAAAAACCCACCGCCCGGATTTCGGGCGATGGGTTCGTTGCAGCCAACCGGCGCATGCGCCGAGCAATGATCAGTAGACGTAACGGCGAACGAACTTGCAGACCCGACCTTCGCCATACCGGTTGTAGACGAGATCAGTGCGCCAGCTGTAGCGATCGCCGTAGGTCCGGGCGCACCGGCGCTTGTTCGCGCGATACCCGTTCACACGCGGTCCGTGCGCGGGTGCCGCATAGGCGCGATTATTGTGTTTGTTCGCGATGATCGCCGCACCGAGAATGCCGAGGCCGAGACCGATCGCGAGGTTACGACGGTTCCGCCGCTTCGACCGGCGATGCGAAAAGCGGCCATCGCGATAACCGCGGTTGTAGGCGCGGCGACGGTGGCCACGGCGGCCGGCCGTCTGGATCACGTTGGCAGCCGCCTGGTGGTTGGCTTCGGCGCCAAGTGCAGCGCTGATGCCTGATGAGGCACCACCGGCAGCAACCGCCGGGCTCGCGACGGCAAGACCGCCTGCAAGAACAGGTGCGACGACGACGGCGACGCGCAAGCGCCGAAATGTGTTCACGAAACCCGACATGATAATCTCCTGTTCCCCAGCGCACGGCACCTTGAGCGCACGGCGCTTGTGGGGGACCGTGCACGATCACGACGGCCCTCAAGATGATGATGTCGGCAGAATGGCCGGGCGGAACTGAACCGAACCTGAACGCGCAGGTCGCATTCCCGCCGCGTTTGCGGCCGCCGCGCGCGCAGTTCCGCACCAACCGCAGGAGATGCGCTTAGATTGGAAGACCGCGCTCGAGCAGGCCGTCGATCAGTTGGCGTTCGATGATCCCGCGACTGTCGCCGCCGCCATAGCTCAGCAGTCCAGAGGAAAATGTCGTGCCGAACGTCTCTGCGAGATTCACGGTCTGACCGATTGCCTCGATGAACTGCCGGTCGTGCAGGCTCCGCAAGGGATGAATAAACGTCGCCCAAAGGATGTCGTTGGCGATCGCATAGCGGCTATCAAGCGCGGTATCGAAGTTGGCCTGCATCAGGCGCTTCAGCAGCGGCGGTGCGATATCGGACGCAGGCCGCACCGGGACCATGATCCGCATCCGATTGTTACGCACGTCGGTGACGATCAGCACCGTGCGTTTTTCGACCGAGAACTGCCACCGCCCGGCAACGCCCTTGGCCTCCGAATCCAGCCGCCCGACGATCTCACCCATCCGGGCAATCGTCATGCTGCCTTCCGGCACTGACTGTGCCCGCGGTGAATTTTTGTCCGGGCTCTGCGTGGCCGGTGGGTTTTCGCCCGTAACTTTCGGCGCGCTTTGTGTGGCATCCTCCGCCACCGCCGAAGACGGTGACAGGAGGTGAACCA
>JBCBJG010000050.1:0-14848 GCA_038523655.1 Pseudomonadota bacterium
CACGCTCGCTGCGATCATTTTGCCGTTCACCGGCGCGCTGGAGCCGGCGCAGGCCATCATGCTGTTCGCCGTGATCTACTGCACCGGCACCTACGGCGGCGCGATCACCGCGATCCTGTTCAACATCCCGGGTTCAGCCGAGAACGCCCCGACGGCGTTCGACGGCTATGCGATGACCCAGCAGGGCAAGGCGGGCAAAGCGGTCGGCGCGTTCTCGGCCGAGCCCGGAATATTGAAAAGGATCGCAGTGATCGCGCCGCCGTAGGTGCCCGTGCAGTAGATCACGGCGAACAGCATGATGGCCTGCGCCGGCTCCAGCGCGCCGGTGAACGGCAAAATGATCGCAGCGAGCGTGAGCATCGACACGCCGGGGATCGCGCCGAACAACATGCCGCCGATCACGGCACAAACGAAGATCAGGATGGTGAACGGATCGCTGAACAGCGATGTCGTCCCGGCAATGAATTTTTCTGCGATCGACACGTGTCAGCTCCCGATCAGATCTTTGAACTGTTGGTTCCAGATCAGGATCTGGTTCGAGAAATCGTAGAACGGGCTGAGGCGTCCTTGCGGCAGGTTCGCGTTGAGCAGCACGAGGAAGAAAACGATCAGCAGGATGTAGATGAACACCGTGATCGTGAGAATGTGCAGCGGGCGGCGCTCGCCCATCAGGATGATGACCGCCACAATGAACGGTGGGGCGGCGCTGTAGAAACCGATCGGCTTCAGCAAAATTGCGAAGACGAATGGGACGAGGAGAATAAGCCCGATGCGCAAGGTCGCGCCGAATGATCGCTCCGCATTGAGGGTTTCCTCGTCGCGGCTGACCCCGATGCGCTCGTCCTGCAGCGCATCACCGTTGCGCCAGTGGTAGTACAGATTGCCGAGTGCGGCGGCAGCGAGCAGGGCCAGCACGACGCGGGGCCAGGCAGACGGGCCGGGAGGATAAATCTCGCCGGTCTGGTTGAAGTCGAAGGACAGCGCGAACAAGATCAGCGCGATCGTCATCCAGACGACAGTCTCGACGATATGTTGCGTCGATAGCTTGCCCACGGCGAGCCTCTCCCCCTTTTGCGCGCCCGGCGTCGCCATCCCGCGATGGTGATGCGGTCGCGTGGCGCCGGCGCACACCGGCTTGCGTCATCAGTGTCGATGGCAGGCGCGGCCGGCCACCCGACAATGCCCCACCTCTCGTGCCGTGCGCCAACCCCCTGCACGGCAGCCTACCAGCGTGAAAAACAAAAGGCCCGGCAGCGCGATCAAACGCTGCCGGGCCCTCACCCGAAGGGCGGAGGCTATTTCACCTCGAGACCCATCTTTTTGTAGACGTCACGGTACGCCGCGATCGTGTTGGAGATCAGCTCCTTCGAGCCGGCCGTGTCACGATAGCTTGGGATCGCGTCCATGAACTTGGACTTGTTGTAGGCGACGTAGCTGTCCTGACAGAAGGACTTCTGGAACGCCCACTGCAGCCACTCGACCCGATCTTTCGGTGCATTTGCGTGCACGTAGAACCCGCGGAAACGCAGCAGCGGCTCGAAGCTCATACCCATTTCCTTATGGGTCGGCACGTCGGCAAACGCGGCCGGACGCTCGTTGAAAAGCGTCAGGATCGGCTTGAACTGGCCGGCGTCGAGGAACTTGCGCACGTCACCCGGCTGCTCGAAGAGCGCGTCGACCTGGCCGCCAAGCAGTGCGCCGTACCGCGGCGCGCCCTTGTCGAACGAGATCTGCTGGATTTCCATGCCCGTCGCGTCCGTGATGAACTTCATCGAGACGCGTTCTTTCGAGCCTTCCTTGGAGACGTTGGCGATCGATGCCTTGCCGCCCTGTTTCTTCACCCAGTCGACAAACGACTTCCAGTCGGTGAAGCGATCTTCGTTCTTGCGGATGTAGATCTGCGAAAACGTGATCTGAGAGGTGACGAGCGGTATGAGGTCCGCCGCCGGGTTCGGGCGGCTACTGTCGAGCGCGTGGGCCGAAGCGGCATCATCAATGTGCTCAAGCACGTTGTAGCCGTCAGCCGGGGCAGACATGTAGGCCGTCATGCCGACAACGCCGGAGCCGCCCGGTTTGTGGTCACGGTTGATGTTGACCTCGGTCAGCTCCGTCACAGCTTCAGCCATGGCGCGGGCAACCTGGCCGGAGCCGCCACCCGGGCCGTAAGGCACGATCATCGTGAGCGCGCGCTCGGGGAAACCGCCGGGCTTGTCCTTGCTGGCCGGCATATCGGCCGTGGCGCATTTGGCATGCGCGCCGGCGTGGGCCGGCGTGACGGCGGTCGGTGAGAAAGCGAATGATGCTGCAAGGGCGGTTGAGCCGAGAGCAGCGAAGACGATGGACTTCATGAGTCCTCCCTCAATCGAAGTTATTGCCCCCGATGCACGCACCTGCGCCGGTGGCTTTTGGCTCGCGCGGCCTCCCAAGTGCACGCACGATGCATCGTTACGCTAGCGGGTCGCTTCGGCGCCGACAAGTGCGCACAAAACATGACATTTTTGGTTGTCGTCCCAGCGTGAACAACTCGGCGGGATCGCACCGTATGCTGTCAAATCCGATGGTGAGCACGCACGCGCGGCGGAGGACGTCTGCAGGCGCAGGGGCGCGGATGGGACCTGCGGAACTCAGACGCGCCGCATTGTGAACACCCAACCACCGACGCCAAGCCCTTCGATATGCGCGCCGTGCTCGGCGGTCAGATCACGGACGGCGTCGCTTTGCTGGAGCGCGTCGAGTTTCGGCTGCAGTACGCCGGTGTCGTAGTAATGGTCGTTCGTCGTCAGCAGGATCACACCTTGCGGTCGGGTTACGCGCAGCAGCTCGTCGATCGCGTTAACGGGGATATGGCCAAAGCTGAAGGCGCCGACGACGGTGACCGCGTCGTAGGTTGCATCATCGATGCCGCGCATGGGCTCGGCGAGGTTTGCTTCGAACAGCGTTTTGTAGATATCGCGCTCCCGCGCCTTCGCGAGCATGGCCAGTGACAGGTCGCAGCCGTCAATCTGCGTAAACCCGCGGGTCTTAAGTGCGGCGCCGGAAAGCCCGGTACCGCAGCCGGCGTCTAGAAGGTGCGTTTCTGCGCGGGCGCATTCGGGGATGAGCCCGGCCAGCGCGTCGGCGGCGCGGGCTGGCATGACGTAGGCATTCTCGTCGACGAGCTCTTCGTCGTAGTGCTCGGCCCAGGCATCGTAGATTGCGCGGACACGGTCGGGGGTGTCCTCGTGGGTGAGCTGGTAGGCGCTATCGAGATAGCGGGTGCGTTTAGCCATGGCCTTGCCTCCGACGGCTGGCGCAGCGGTAGATCGTGTGCCGAAGCCTACACGCCGGCGCGTCGGTGCGGGACAGGCGATCAGGCTGGTCGCGAAAGAGTTAGAACCTCGCTGCGCCTGCGGGGCCGAGCAAAAGGGACCATAATTCTGCCGCTTCTGAGACCGAACATCTTTCGGTTAGCGATTCGTAAGGGGTACGCGACCGAGCTGCAACCAAACGTCCTTTCCCCCCGATATGACCGTCCATACACCATCCTCGACCATTGCCGGCGCGCAGGCGCGCCCCGCCGCGCTGCAGGCCCTCGAAAATCTGCACCAAGCGCTGCGTGTCCTCGATCTGGCAGACACTGCCCCTGGCGATGCCGCAGCTGCTGCGACCGGTCTTTGCCCGCCGCCGCTCGTTGTTGTGCGGGCGGAAATTGAGAACGCTCGGCGCTATCTCACACAGGCGATTTCCGAGGCTCCGTAGGCTGTCTGGTTCCGCAATCGCTCTGCGAAAGCGACGCACCGGCTGATCCGTGCGGGCTGCTCGTGCGTTAGGCCTGCCATGCGCCGGAAATCCGATCTGCCCCAGAAAGACTGCCTCACGTGCGGGCGACCGTTTACGTGGCGCAAGAAATGGGCGCGGGTCTGGGATGAGGTGAAGTACTGCTCCGAACGCTGCCGACGGGCCCGTTCTTCGCGGGCTGCGACCTCTGTGGCCGGGCGGAACGTGGGCGTTGGCGCAAAAACATCAGGGGACGACGGATGAGCGATTGGCACACATTCACGCCGACGCGGGCGGCCGGGCTCGAGCGGTCGCAGGCGTTTGCAGCCTCGGCCGGGCGCGCCTATGCATCAACGCGTAATCACGATTACGGTCCGGGCAATCGCTCGAACGTGAGCTGCCTTTCGCCCTGGCTCCGGCACCGGTTGGTCCTCGAGCGTGAGGTGATTGCCGATGTCCTTGCCGAGCATTCACCGAACGGCGCGGAGAAGTTCATCGCGGAAGTGTTCTGGCGCACATACTTCAAGGGGTGGCTGGAGCATCGCCCCGAGGTATGGGACGTTTATCTCCATGACGTCGGGGAAATCGACGCCGCGTGGCGGGCCGACCCTGAGCAGGCGGCAGCGCTTGAAGCCGCACTTGCCGGCGAGACCGGCATCGCGTGTTTCGATGCGTGGATCGAGGAACTCGTCACGTACGGGTATCTGCACAACCACACACGGATGTGGTTTGCGAGCATCTGGATTTTTACGCTGCGCTTGCCATGGCAACTCGGTGCGGACTTTTTCCTCCGCCATCTGCTGGACGGTGATCCGGCCTCTAACACGCTGAGCTGGCGTTGGGTCGGCGGCCTGCATACCAAAGGCAAGACCTACCTCGCGACGGCGTCGAATATCGTTCGTTTTACGGACGGCCGGTTCGGCCGCGGACCTCAGCTGTCGCGTCAGCTCGCCGATCAGGCACCGGCGCTGGACGAGGACGAGGAGCATGATCGCGGCGTGCTCGATTTCTCCGATGTCCCGGGGACGGGGCCGTGCGTGCTCTTGATCGGGGAAGATGATTGTTCGGCGGAGACATTGACGTTTCGCGCCTCACCGGTGGCGATCATCGCGAGCCATGCCGCCTCCATGCGATCACCGGCCACGGCCGTAAGTGCGGCGGTGATGGGCTTTACCGACAGTGCGATCCAGAACGCGGCAGAGCGTGCCTCCGCGCACTACGATGTGGCGCACGAGATCGTCGCAGCCGAAGCGCTGGGAGAAAAACTTGTCGCGCTCTGTGCGGAGAAAAACGTTGATCGTGTCGTCGTTGCGCGGCCGCCCGTCGGGCCGTTCAAGGATCTGCTCGCGCGGATTGCACCGTCGCTCGCTGCCGAGGGGTTCACGATTGAGCGGGTGGGACGTGAATACGATCAGGCTGCGTGGCCGCATGCATCAAAAGGCTTCTTCGGGTTGAAGAAGAAAATTCCCGGTCTGATCAAATCGCTTGATCTGGCGCTGCCGGTGGTGCGGGGCGAGGCGCCGACATCGACAGCCGCATAGCGCGACAGGTGTCTCGCGGAGATTTGCCGCCGAGGTTCCTGGCCTTGGTATCTGGCCAAAGTTCTCGTGTGACGGGAGCCAATCCTGCGCTTCGGTCGCTCGTCGTCGCGGTTAATCTTCCGTCGCGAGCCGCGCGTCGACTTCGGATTTCATTTGCCGCAACTCGGACAGTGTCATCTCGATATCTCTCCGTTTGGCTTCCAGTGCATCGATTGATGCGACCAGACGGCTCTCGAGATAGGCGAGCTGCGTTCGCCCCGTCCGATCAGCGTCGTAGAGATCGAGGAACTGGCGGATATCGTCGAGCGAATAGCCGACGCGTTTGCCGCGCAGGATCAGGCTGAGGCGGCCGCGCTCGCGCCGCGAGTACACCCGCGCGCCGTTCACCCGGGTCGGCGCCAAGAGACCCTTCGCCTCGTAAAAGCGGATCGCTCTCGGGGTTACGCCGAATTCGTCTGCGAGTTCGGTGATCGTGAAGTTCCGCAGCGGGGCGTCGCGATCATCGTGCGAGGCCCCATCGGATGGTTGTTCGGTATCGCGCAGGACCGTGTAGCTCCATCGATTGTGCGAGACGACGCATCGCTGTGACGCGCGTCGCCGGGGTGCCCCGGCATCTGCACTCGACGTTTATCTATAATAAGGTCCTTGGCGCCACCACACGACGATGGGCGCAGACATGCGCATGGTGCAAAGCCCGCTGGGCGCGGTCCGCGAACGCCCGCAAGCGGGGGCGTCGGCACAGTCGTGGCGCATCGCGCAATCGCTCGCCGAGCGTACAGAACCCGGCGAGCAATCATCCTCGGCGGCGTGGTCAGGCTTGCGTGCCTTCTTCCTGCTTGAGTTCTTTCTTCGAGAGCTTGCCGATCATGGTTTTCGGCAGTTCATCGCGGAATTCGACTTGGGAGGGCAACTCGATCTTGGAGATTTTCTCCTTGAGGAAGGTCATCAGCTCTTCCGTCGTGGTTGCCTGGCCTTCCTTCATTTTGACGAACGCCTTTGGTGCCTCGCCGCGATACTCATCCGGAATGCCGATGACGGTGACTTCCTCGACGCCCGGGAAGGCGTAGATCGCCTCTTCGACGCGGCGTGGATACACGTTGTACCCCGAGCAGAGGATGAGATCTTTCAGTCGGTCGACGATGAAGGTGAAGCCTTCGTCGTCCATGTGGCCGACATCGCCGGTGCGGAGGTAGTCGCCGACGAACACGTTGGCGGTCTCGTCCGGCTTTTCCCAATAACCGCTCATGACCTGCGGGCCCTTGATGCAAATCTCGCCGTTCTCACCGAGCGCGAGCGGTTTGCTTGGGTCCTCGATATCGCGGATCGAAATGATCGTCCCGGGCAGTGGCTGGCCGATTGAGCCTTCCTTGGCCGGTCCATCGACCGGGTTGAAGGTCGCGCCGGGTGACGTTTCGGAAAGGCCGTACGCCTCAATCAGGCTGCAGCCCGTAAGACGTTCGAACTCGCGCTTCACTTCGAGTGGCAATGGTGCGCCGCCAGAGAGACAGATCTTCAGCGAGGACAAGTCGTAGCTGCCGCTTTTCACCTTCGGATGGTTCATCACCGCGTTGAAGAGCGTCGGGACCCCCGGCATGATCGTCGGGCTGGTGTCCTTGATCAGCTTGAGTGCGCCTTCCAGTTCGAAGCGCGGCATGATGATGATCTCGCAGCCGAGCGCGAGGCCGAGGTTCATCACGCCCGTCATCGCAAAGACGTGGAAGAGCGGCAGAACGCCGAGCATCTTCTCTTCCCCGGGCTTCAGCGTCGGCGCCCAAGCGATGACCTGCGCAACGTTTGTGTGCAGGTTCGCGTGGGTCAGCATCGCGCCTTTCGGCGTGCCGGTTGTCCCGCCGGTGTACTGCAGCACGGCGAGATCGTTCATGGCGTCGATTTCGGGCAGCGGGCCGCCTTTGCCGTCCAGGACTTCGTCGACGATGTGCAGCTTGCCGGCAATCGATGAGCTCGCCGGTTTCGACAGCTCCTTGCCCTTCACGAGCTTGAAGAGCACCGACTTGAGGCCCGGCAGCAATTTTGGAAAATGGCAGACGACGGCTGACTTGAGCGAGCCGCCTTTGATGAGCGCCTCGACCTTGCCGAACAGGATTTTCAGATCGAGCGTGATCATCAGCTCGGTCTGACTATCGCGCACCTGAAACTCGAGCTCTTCGACCGTGTAGAGCGGATTGTAATTCACGACCGTGCCGCCGGCGCGCAGGATCGCGTAATAATAGATGATGGCGGTCGGGCAGTTCGGCAGGAAAAGGCCGACTTTGGTGCCCTTCGTGACGCCGAGGTCCTGCAGCCCACGGGTTGCCGCCTGAACCTGACGCCCGATCTCGGAATAGGTGAGTGTCTTTCCGAGGAAGTTCGTGCAGGTCTTCGCGCCGTAGGTTGCGACCGCGTTGTCCATGACTTCCGTCAGGGGGCGCGGCGTAAACTCATGGTCCCACGCGATCCCATCCGGGTAGGCGGACAACCATGGCATCAGAACGTTCTCGGACATCGTTTGCTTGCTCCTCCCAGATGCAGGGCGTTTCCCGCCCCATCACATTTGTGACCGCAGCGCCGTCGCGCGCAGGTCTCGCGTGACGTTTAGGTCACCGCCGCCCGTGTTTCAGCATAAATCGAGACAGACTGCGACATTCTAGCCACGGTTGGGCGGTCGCTTGATCAAACCCATCTTCGCGCCACCGCCGTTTGGTCTCGCCGCGACGCACGAGCGAACCATGTGGCGGGCTGACGCGTTTCTGCGCATTAGCAAAGGGTTTGTTCAGGCCAGTTCGTATCTCGCGTGCTGCGAAGCGAGCGAGGATTCGACGCCATCGCAGACCTGCGTTAAGGCTCTTCGGGACGCGTCGGCATCGCCTGCTGGCGCTCGTGTTCAGCTCCGGTTATGCGGAATGAACAGTCGAGGCGTCGGTCAGCTGAACGCGAACTTGTGCGTCGCGCTCGCGTTGAAAGGGGACGGCGCGAGTTGGTCCGGTTGGTGCAAATGCGCTGCCGTTGACGCGGGCGTGTCATAGCCACTTTTCTTGCCCCGCAGGGGTTTTTTGTCCTAGCACACGCCGTCCAGTTTGCACCGCAACATGCGGGCGAGGAGTAAGACATGAGTGACGTCGCACCGAAGATCATCGAGATCCTCAAAAAGCATATGAAAGAGCCGCGCGACGATATCGGCCTTGACACTAAACTCGAGGACCTGGAAATCGAATCGCTCGACCTTGCGATGATCGTGTTCGACATCGAGGACAGCTTCGGCATCGAAATCCCCTACAACGCCAACGAGGAAGTCGAAGACTTCAAGACCGTCGGGTCGGTGGTCGATCGTGTGTCGGCGCTGGTCGAAGGCGGCGGCGGCGAGCCTGCGACGGCCTGAATTCCGCACGCCGGATGATCGGCGCGCGTGTTCTGGCACCGTTGATGCTCGGGACAGCCCATGAGGCTGGCGCCGTTCAATTCTGGAACATTTCATGACGACATCGAATGACACCCGTCGCGTGGTCGTGACGGGTCTTGGCGCTGTCACGCCACTCGGTATGACGGCGAACGAAACCTGGCAGGGCATGCGCGGCGGACGTTGCGCGATCGGCCCGGTCACCGGTTTCGATCTGGATGATCTGTACATTCACATCGCGGCTGAGGTGAAAGACTTCAAACCGCGCGATCATCTGACCAACAAGCTGATCCTGATTGCCGACCGGTACTCCCAGTTCGCCGGGATCGCGGCGCACGAGGCGCTGAACGATGCGGGGATTGAAATTCCGCTCGGTGATGATGGCCATCGGGCTGCGTCGATCATCGGCAGCGGTGCCGGCGGTCTGACGACAATGGATACCGCGTACCGTGACATGTACGAGAAGGGGAAAAAAGCGACCCACCCCTTCACGCTTTTGCGCTTCATCGGATCCTCGGCCGCGTCACATGTGGGCATCGAAGCGGGCATCAAGGGCCCGACATTCGCGACCTGCAGTGCCTGCGCGACGGCAGCCCATGCAATCGGCATCCTGTACGATTACATCCGTCACGGCATTTCGGATTTCGGCGTGGCCGGTGCTTCCGAGGCGGCGATCAATTACGGGTCGTTCCGCGCCTGGCAGGCGATGCGCGTGCTGTCGCCGGATGGATGTTTTCCGTTCTCGAAAAATCGCAACGGCACCACGCTCGGTGAAGGTGCCGGCGTGCTCATGCTCGAAAGCCTCGAGCATGCGCAGGCGCGCGGTGCGAAGATCTATGCGGAGATGGTCGGCTTCGGCATGACGTCCGATGCGGAGGATATGATCAATCCGTCGTGCGATGGGCCGATGAACGCGATGCAGATCGCGCTCGACGACGCCGGGCTGCCAGCGAGTGAGATCGACTACCTGAACGCGCATGGCACGGCGACGACGGTCAACGATGTGAACGAGACGCGGGCGATCAAGGGCGTGTTCAAGGATCACGCTGAGAAGGTTGCGATCTCGTCGACCAAGGCGGCGCACGGGCACCTGCTCGGAGCGGGCGGCGCGGTTGAGGCCGTTGCGTGCATCAAGGCAATCGAAGAGAATTATGTCCCGCCGACGATCAACTTCGTCGATCCGGATCCGGAGTGTGATCTCGACTACGTGCCGAATGAGGGGCGTGCGAAGGATGTGACGTACGCGATGTCGAATTCGTTCGCGTTCGGCGGTTTGAACGCGGTGACGATTTTTGGTCCGCCGCCGGCGTAGGGCACACGCGCCAGGTCCACGACGAACGAGGCCGGAGCAGCAATGCTCCGGCCTCTTTCTTTATGGACGCCTGACCGTGTGCGACGGCAGCGCGGTTCAGAGCCAGATATCTGACGTGCAGTCTCCGCCGGGGTAGCGCATCTCGTGCGCGCGGGCTGGACCGTTCGGCTCCTTCTTGAAGTCGACATAAAAGTCCTTGTTGATCGACATCCCGCCGTTTTCCGTGTCGCAATCGATCTGCACCATGCAGCTCCCGCGGTCGGTCATCTCCGGATAGAACTGGTTGTCCCAGGTCGAGAACAGCGACGTCGTCACGTAAAGCCGCTTGCCGTCGAGCGAGAGCTGGATCATCTGCGGTGCGCCGGCGACTTTCTTGCCGTTCACCTTCGGCGCGCGGTCGAGCAGTCCGCCGATCCAGACCTGGCCGGTGAACTTCGGGTTGTGCGGGTCCGAGATGTCGTACTGGCGCAAATCGCCGTGCAGCCAGTTCGAGAAATACAGATATTTATCGTCCATCGACACAAGGATGTCGGTGATGAGCGAGGGCACCTGGATCGGCCAGCCGAGAACGTCGACTGGTGGCACGTCGATAATTTTCTCCGTCTGCCAGCGGTTCCCCTTCTTGTAGAAATGGAACACGTTTGAGGAGAGCGTTGCGGCGACGAAGCCGTGCGACGAGTCCGGATCGTGATGGAAGCGGACTTCCAGCGGGATCATACCTTCCTCGCCGAGATCGACACTGCGGCGGACTTTCTTTCCCTTGAAGTCCCAGAAGTGGATGTGATGGCCGTATTTGTCTCCGGCGACATCATCGAGGTCGAAGCCCGGCATGAACGTGTTCGGCGCCGCCCATTCACTCGAGACCATCGTGTTGTGGCGCGGCTGGTACCAGAAGTCGTAGTTGTAGTTCATCTCGCCGAGATCTTTTTCCCAGCGGCCGACGATCTCGAAGTCCTCGTTCAGATGGAGAAAGCCGCCGGGTGCGTTGCCCTTGGCGTCGCCGAGCATCGAGATGATGATGTCCGAG
Source organism: Pseudomonadota bacterium (assembly GCA_038523655.1). Lineage (GTDB taxonomy): Bacteria > Pseudomonadota > Alphaproteobacteria > Rhizobiales > CALHAX01 > CALHAX01. The sequence continues at coordinate 11,031 of JBCBJG010000050.1, forward strand.
CCGAGGCAGTGCACGGTATGCGGTGCGGAGAGGTTGGTCTTTTCCGCGATTTCGCTCCCCTCGATCACCTTGTGAATGCGTGGCTTCTTCGGGTCCGTCGCGGTGTCGAGGATGTGGATGCGGCTGGAGCGTACACCCGGGACGATCAGATATTTTCGCTCTTTGCTCGAATCCTCATGGCAGGACGAGCAAGCGTTCCAACCAATGTGGTGCAGTTCGTCGCCGATGTTCGGCATCTCACAGCGGTGGATGATTTTGCCGAACTTCTTGCTCTTAGGGTCCACGTCGATCGTCGCGATATAGTCAGGTTTCTCGATCCCGGTGCCCGTGTAGAGCGCGACGCAATAGAGGAGCTTCTCCTTCGGCGCCTTCATGGCTTCGGCAGGAGAGGCATACCCCGGTCCGCAGCAGGCCTTGCCATCGCTCTTTCCATTACTCTTGCCGTTCGACTTCTTTGTCTTCGCCACCGCAATTTCCTCCCTGTGCACAGCAGTCGTGCATTCAATGCGCGATTGCTGGGGGGCGGTCAATCAGGCGTACGCGGCCTGATGCGCGGGTGGCGGCATGCAGCAGGTCTGCGGATCATGCGCTGCAATGGCGGGGCGACGGGGAACAGCGGGTCGCTCTCGCTGGTGACATCGCTCACAGTTTGGCCCCAATCCAAGCGCCTTGTCGCCTGAATGCAGCGTGGTGTTCCGGCTAACTGCCGGCGCGGACGATGCAATTGGGGATGTGGATCGGGGGCGATCATGAAGCGACGAGTTCGGGCAGTGCTCGGTTTTGGTGCTATCGCCGGGGTGCTCGGTGGTGGTGCAGCGCTCGCTGCCATGAGCACCAGTGAGCAGTCGGCCTCGTATGCCTGCGCATTTGAAAAAGGCGCGGCGTGGCAAGTGGCAGATCAACGCTTCTCCGATGATCGTTTCTCGCCACTCTCGTTCGAGCTCAGCCGGGATCAGGGCGGCTCTGACACGGCACAGCTCTCGACCCGCGACGGCAAGACGGACGTGAAGGTGGTCCGCGCGATCGGTGCGACGCACTACATCGAAGTCACGGTTGCCGGCTATCTCACGCTCACGACGCTTTATGGCGAGGGCGACCGCGTCCCGGCCGTTCATTCGCGCCATCTCGGGATAGTGGGTCAGCCTGTCGGCGGTCAGCTGCATGGGTTTTGCGAACGCAGCTGATGCCCGCGAGATCTTTGCGTGCCTTCGGCGCGGATTGGTCCCTTGCCGCTCGGCGTTCCTCACATCGTCTCCTCGAGCGCCCTGAGCGTGCTTGTCGCTCAGCAGCTGCGCATGCCACCATCTGCGCAGCACAGTGCGGGCGAGGGTGAGCAATGGGACATGGAGGCAGCGCAGCCACTGGCGCACAGTGGCAGGCGCCGGCGCGCAGCGGCTACGACGTTGTGATTGCAGGCGGTGCCATGCTTGGCTCGTCGACCGCCTGGTTTCTGAGCCAGCAACATGACTTCAATGGTCGGGTGCTCGTTGTCGAGCGCGATCCGAGCTACGAATTCTCAGCGACTGCGCGCACCAACTCCTGCATCCGCCAGCAGTTCTCGACCGAAATAAACATCCGCATCTCGCAGTTTGGCGCGGAGTTCGTGAAGAATTTTCGAGAATTCATGGGTGGCGGCCCCGATGTGCCGCAGCCGATCCTGCAGAGCTACGGCTACATGTATCTGGCGGGTGACCCAGATTTTCTCTCCGTGCTCGAGGAATGCCAGCAGATTCAGGAAGCGGCGGGCGCAGGGACGCGGATCATGATGCCGGACGACATCCTTGCGGCGTATCCGTTCTACCATCTCGATGACATCGTTGCCGGGTCGCACAACCAACGCGATGAAGGGTACTTCGATGGGGCGACGCTCTTCGATTGGTGGCGGCGCGAGGCGCGGCGCGCAGGTGTTGAGTATGTCCACAACGAGGTTGTGGACGTCGCGCGCGACGGCGGGCGGATCACCGGCATCGTGCTGGCGAGCGGAGAACGCATCGCGACCGGCAGTCTGGTCAACGCAACGGGCACACGTGGTGCCCGGTTTGCCGAAATGGCAGGGGCCGGGCCGCTGCCGATCGAGCCCCGCCGGCGCTACACCTTCATCTTCGATGCGGCGGAGCCGCTCGACCGCGACCTGCCGCTGACGATTGACCCGTCGGGTGTGCACGTGCGCACGGACGGTCAGTACTATCTCGCAGGGTGCTCGCCGATCGGGGAGGACCCGGCGGTCGAGGTAGATGACTTTACCATCGACGAGAATGTGTGGGAGGAAAAAGCGTGGCCGGCGATCGCCCATCGCATTCCGGCGTTCGAGCGGACCAAGCTGATGAATACGTGGGTCGGCCACTATGACTTCAACACGCTGGACCAGAACGCGATCATCGGGCCGCATCCGGACGTGGAGAACTTTTTCTTCCTCAACGGTTTTTCGGGGCACGGTTTTCAGCAATCGCCGGCGATGGGGCGCGGGATGGCCGAACTGCTGACGCATGGTGGATATCGCACGCTCGATCTCTCACCGCTCGGGTATGAGCGGGTGATGAGCAACCGGCCGTTCGTCGAAAAGGCGGTGATCTAGGTGCGGGACCGGTCCGGCGTCGGGGGTGACGAGCAGGCACTGGACCACATCGAGCGCGGGTGTCGCGGACGCGTTGCCTGCGGACGCGTTGCCTGTGGACGCGGCGCGTGGGTCGCAGGGATGTCCCAATGAACCGTGCAGTCTATTTCGGTGCTGCGGCTCTGGTTGCTGCGGCCGTCATGCTCCCGGTCGCTGACCGCGTCGCCACTTTCGCGCCAGGCGCTAGCATGCAGCAGCCCGCGGTCGGCGCAAGTGACGCCGGGGATGCAGATCCCGCGAAGCCTTGTTTTGGTCCTGTCACCAACGGGATCACCATTCGCTGTGGTCGGCTGCAGGTGCCGGAGGATTATGCGGAGCCTGACGGGCGCGCCGTCACGTTCGGCCACATGCGGCTTCGGCCAGCAGTCGTCGATTCCTCGGCGCCACCGCTTTACTTCGTCGACGGTGGGCCTGGTACCGGCACCACGGGCGCGGCAGATTTCTATCCCTCATTCTGGCTCGAGTGGGTGAAAAACGTCGGGTTGCAGCGTGAACTGATCCTGTTTGACCAGCGCGGGGTCGGAGCGAGCGTGCCCTCCCTCAACTGCACCGAGCTCGATGAACCGGTGGCGCGCGCCAACCTCTCCCGCGATGGGCGGACGTTTCCGGGTTTTGCCGAGCTCTCCGATGCCGCGCTGAAGGCATGTCGTGCGCGATTGATCGCGGAAGGCGTCGCGATCGATCAGTACAACTCGAATAATATCATCCGCGATATGGAGCGTTTGCGAGCACATCTGGGCCATGACCGGATTGCGCTCATCGGCGTGTCGAATGGCACCCGGATCGCGCTCAAATATCTGCGGCAGTATTCGGCGGTCGTAGATGCGGTTGTACTCGACAGTGTTGCGCCTCCGGATGTCGCGATTTCTCGGGAATATTTATTTTCCTTTATGACGTCGTTCCGGCGCATGGCCGAGGTTTGTCAAGAACAGCCGACGTGCGCGGCGCGCTATCCCGACCCGGTCGACTTGCTTGCGCGTGCCCTGCAGCGGCTGGAGGAAAAACCAATCGATGTCGCGGTCGAGAACCGGCGGGGCGGTGCGCCTTACGTGCTGCGCGTGGATGACCTGACGCTGTTCGATCTCCTCTTCGATATGGCGTACGGCGTCAGTGGCTATGAGCGGATGCTGTCGATCATTGCGTCAATCGCGGAGGGGCGGGAGCCGGAACTCGGGTCGATTGCGACGCATTTCGTCCACGACGG
>JBCBJG010000051.1:0-14774 GCA_038523655.1 Pseudomonadota bacterium
CGCGCACTGTGAATTGCAGAAGGCTCAGGGCTCACAGCGCGCGCCTGGACGCGCTGCGCCGGCGATCAGGAAAGACGACCGCTTGCGTGGGCGAGGAGGAGATAAACGCGACCCATGTCCGAGATGAGGTGGCTGCGGACGATGTCACCGGCGGCGTCGTTCTGATCGACCTCGCGCAGGAGCTGCTCGAAATCCATCAGATAGCGGTTCACGCTGTTGCGGAATGCGGTATCCGAGACAATCCGGCGACCGATCTCATCGAACGTCGCGCGTCCGTCGAGGGTATAGATCGAGCGGTCGAGGGCGTTGCGTTCGCCGGCGTTGAGACGGGACCAGATGTCGGTCGCGGTGCCCATGTCGATGGCGCGGGCCATGTTCTTCAGGTCGAGCGTGGCGTTGGTCGGTGTGACGGGGGCCGCGTCGGATACGACCGGAAGGGCCGGGTCGTCGGATGCGCGCGAGAGCAGGTCACCGAGGCTCCACCGTTCGCCGCCCGCCCCGCCGATTTGCTGCGCGGGCGCGCCACCCGGCCGGGCACTTGGCGGGGTACTGCGCGCACCGGGTGATGCGCCATAGGTGGCTTGACGCCGTGCTGCGCCGCCGTCGAGCGTGTTGAGCTGTTCCTGAAGCGCGGCTTCGTTGCGGCCATGTTGACCGCGCTGTTCGAGTTCCCGGCGAAGCGTAGCTCGCATGGCATCGATGTCACCGCCGGCGGCGAACGCATTGCCGGCAGGCGACGGCATTTGCGGCGCACTCGGCGCCGCTGCGCGGCGGCTTTGACGCTCCTGCATACGGCGATCGCGTTCGACGTCTTCCGCCGCCCGATTGTAGCGCTCGCGCAGATTGGCACCGCTTGCGAGGCGTGCGCCCGAGGGTGAGCGCGACGCGGCATCAAGCGCTTCGGCCTGCGCGGACACGTCATCCATCAACCCGGACATTTCGGCGTGCCGCGCTTCGAGCACGGTATCGATCCGGAAACTGGTCGCCTCGAGATCGTGCGCCGCGCGCATGATCGATTGTCCCTGCTGGTCAAAGCGCTCGGTCAGTTCGCGGATCTGGGCAAGCAGCCCCTCGGAGATATCGCGGAGTGACTCGCCTTGTTGTGACAGGCCATCGAGCGTGCGCAGCGACTGGGTCGTGATGTTCTCATTGGCGCGCTGGACGGCGTCGATGCCCTTGCCGATCGTGCCGTCGACCTGCTGCGTCTGATGGCGGAGTGCCTGCTCCAGCTGGCCGGTCTGACGCTGCACGGTCTGTTCCAGATGGCTGGAGCCGCGCTGCACACTCTGGTCGATCGTATCGCTCGCGCGCTGTACGTTCTGTTCGATCTGCGAGGCGTGGCGCTGCATCGTTGCTTCGATCGCGCGGGTGCGCTCGAGCATGCCGCGGTCGATGTCGCCGCCGGCCTTGTCGAGTGTCTGGTAGAAGGTCTGCGCCTTCGACGTGATTGCCTGGTCGAACTGGCTCATCTTCTCGCCAATCGCGGCGTCGAGCTGGCGGGCCTTGTCCGAGAAGGTGTCGTCGAAATCCTTGATCTTGTGTTGCAGCGTGTCGCGCAGGACTTCGGTCTTGTCGCCGAGCGAGGTCTCAAGGCCGTCGACACGCTCGCCAAGGGCGGTCTCGAGTGCGGCGAGGTTGCGCCCGGCGCCCTCGACGATCTTGGTCAGTCGGGTCTGCTCGCCAGCGAGTTTGTCGAGCAGCGTCGGGACCTCGACGCCGATCCGCTTGTTCATGTCGCCGAGCGATGTGAGCAGCGCGTTGCCGCTTTCCGACATCAGGTGCGCGGTCTGGTCATTGGTCGCTTGTATGCGGGCCGTGAGCTGGCTGCCGGAGCGCTGGACCTCCTGGGTAAGCTCGTGCGCTGCCGAGGACAGCGATTGTGCCGCGACCTCGCTCGCCGCCACGATTTCCTTGCGCACTTCGTTGCCGATGCCGCGGATCGTATCGCTGACGCGATCGGAATTGTTGGTGAGCGACTGGCGCTCGCTGACCAGCTCGTTGATCAGCGTACGGATGCGAATTTCGTTTTCGTGATACGCGCGCTCAAGGGCGGCAACTTCGCTGTGGACCAGCGCCTCGAGCTCACCTGCGCGCCCGAGCGAGCGGTTGATCGCGTCGTTCATCGACATGACCTGGCGACGCACGGTCTGGCCGAGCGAGGCGATCGATTGTTCGGCAAGGCGGTCCGGTTCGGCGAGGCGTACCGCGACTTCGGTCATTGCCGACGACATCAGGTGCAGTTCCTGGGCGCGCCAGACCAGCACGGCGAGGAACCAGAACACGGCCACGGGAAGAAGCAGCGCTGCGACAATGAGGGTGGTCTGCGGGCGGGTCAGCAGTTCGGTGAAGCTGACCCCGGCGGCGAACTCGCCGGAAAACGCGAACCACGTGATGATCAGTCCAACGAGCAGCCAGCCCCCGGTCATGACGGCGGCGACGGTGAACGGGCGCCGCGACGGTTTTTGCTGGAGCGCGTAGATCAGCCCGCCAATGGAGGGCACGTCGTCGTTTGCAGCCGGGCGCGCGGGACCGGCGGCGCGACGGCGACCAACGCGGCGGACGGGGACTGCTTCTTCCGGCTGGTCGGCGGCACTGAGTGCGCTGCTCGGGCGGGCAGCGGTGGACGCACTCTGCGCGCTTTGCGCATTGGGCGCACTATTCGCCCCGGCTTTCGTGGCGGTGTCCTGGGGACCGAGCGTAGACGCTGACGGGGTCAACACGGGCTCAGCAGGGGCTCTTCCGGTCTCGGAAACGCCCTTTGCTCCGCTGGCCCTCGTTTGCACTGCGGATGCGTCAGCGCCGTCGGTCCGCGGCTTTGCGCCCGCGCCCGTCTCGGCCCCAGCTTCCGCTCGGGCAGCCGTATTGCTGTCGTCTCGCGCCATGCCCCCCGACCGACCTACTCTCGTCGCGCCCCCTGGCTCATCTACGCGGAACGCGCCGCGCAGCGCCCCTCACTGCGATACCGTTTCTCTAGCGCGTGCTTGCGGAAGCGTCCTGCATTGCAGCGGGCGGATCGCGACGCATCAACAACTGATTTGGGGCACGTCCAACCCACCGGGGACCGAACTAGCGCCGGTTTGCGGCAAAATCGGGCCTCTGGTGGGCCCGTTGGGTCGCATTTGTCGCGCGGCAGAGGGCATTGCGACCGCCGGGGGGAAGGGGGCGTTAAGGCGATGTCGCTAGCTTTGCGTTGCGCGCGGTTGCGGGTTCGATGAAGCCCCCCTCCCTGACCCGCTGCTGCATACAACCGAGCTGGAGGATGTTCGTGACCGCACTATACCCGTCGCCTGCAGTGCACGATCCGGTCGGCACGGTGATTGATCGAGCGCATCTCGCTCAGTACACGCTCGGCGATCCGGAGCTGGAGGCAGAAATCCTCGGCCTCTTTGTGGAATCGCTCGCGCCTCTACTTGCAGATGTTGGTCGAATGGCTGGGGTCATCGCAGACGAAACACCACATCAGGGCGATGATGTCTGGCGACGTGTCCTGCATACGATCAAGGGCAGTGCGCGCGGGGTCGGCGCCTCCGCGCTCGGTGATGCTGCAGCCGCGGCTGAGCAGTGTGCGCCGCGTGAGCGCGACGGGGCGATCAGCCCGGTCAGCGATGTTTTGCGCGAGGGTGCCCGCGTGCTCGCGGCGCTCGATCCGGCGCGCTGACGATCGTCGCCGCTCACCTGCACGAAAATTGATCACGCACCGGCATCTTTGCCGCGGCGGACAGGCTTCCCAAGACTGCAGTGGCAGGCTACCGCTCTCGGCTGACGAACCAGACGGACACGCCCGAAGAGAAGCGAGCTGAGAAGCGACCTATGGCGAAAATCACCTTCATCGAACACGGCGGCGCGGAGAACACCGTCGATGCGGAAACCGGCATGACCGTGATGGAAGCCGCCATCAAGAACTCGGTACCTGGGATCGAGGCCGAGTGTGGCGGCGCGTGCGCGTGTGCCACCTGTCACGTGTATGTCGACCCGGCGTGGACTGAAAAGGTCGGGAAGCGGGAAGACATGGAAGAAGACATGCTCGATTTCGCTTTCGAGGTTGAGGCAAACAGCCGCTTGAGCTGCCAGATCAAGGTCACGGATACCCTCGACGGCCTCGTCGTCCGGGTCCCGGAGAAACAGTTCTGAGCAACAACAACCGGCACGGAATGAGCGGACATATGCAGGCGATCGAAACGGATGTCGTTATTATCGGCGCAGGGCCGTGTGGGCTCTTCGCGGTGTTCGAGCTCGGGTTGCTCGACCTCAAATGTCATGTGATCGATATTCTCGACAAACCGGGCGGCCAGTGCGCGGAGCTTTATCCGGAAAAGCCGATCTACGACATTCCGGGGATGCCGGTGGTCACCGGCCAGCAGCTCACGGACCAGCTGCTCGAGCAGATCAACCCGTTCAACCCGGATTTCCATCTCAACCAGCGCGTCGATGAACTCGAGCGGATGGGGGATGGCAGGTTCCGCCTGGTCACGGACGATCAGAAGGAATTTCATTGCCGCGTCGTGGTGATCGCCGCCGGCGGCGGATCATTCACGCCGAAGCGCCCACCCCTCCCGGGCATCGAGTTCTACGAGGGCACGTCGGTTTATTACTCCGTCAAGCGGATCGAGGATTTCCGCGGCAAGGATATCCTGATCGTCGGTGGGGGCGACTCGGCGCTGGATTGGGTACTTAATCTCCATCCGGTCGCCGAGCGGGTGACGCTCGTGCACCGCCGTGACAAGTTCCGCGCCGCGCCGGACAGTGTGAACCGGATGCAGGCACTCGTCGAAGCCGGCGCCATGCAATTCCACATCGGTCAGGTGACGGCGTTGCACGGCGAGAATGGGCTGTTGACCGGCGCAACGATCAAAACGGCCGATGGCGAACTGGAGCAGGCGTGTACGACCATGCTGCCGTTCTTTGGGCTGACGATGAAGCTCGGACCCGTCGCCAACTGGGGGCTCAATCTCGATGAGAACCTGATCCCGGTCGACACGGAAAAATTCGAGACCAGCGAGCCCGGCATTTTCGCGATCGGCGATATCAACACCTACCCCGGAAAGCTGAAGCTCATTCTCTCCGGCTTCCATGAGGCGGCGCTGATGTCGCAAGCGGCGCATCGAATTGTCCGGCCGGATGAAAAAGTCGTGTTCCAGTACACGACATCGTCGTCCTCGCTGCAGCAGAAGCTCGGTGTCCGCTGAGCTTCACGGCGAGAGCGAGCGCGGGATAAAACTCCGTTCTCCTGGATTTTTTGAACGCGTGATTGCGCCGCGGATCGTGGCACGCGCTTGCGGGTGCAGTGTCTGCGGGCGTCTGCGTAACCGCGTTGTGCCGCTGGCGCGCGGTGTGGTCTGCGAGTTCGGTGTCGGGGCCGGATGGTCAGCGCCGCTCTATGATCGTGCCGCCGTCGAGCAGGTGATCGGCGTGGATCCTGACGATCGGGTACTCATTGCAGCAGCACCGCGTTTTGCGCGCGCAGGTGTGCCGGCCGAGCTTCGCACGACGGCCGCCGCGGATACCGGGCTTGCCGACGCCTCAGTCGATACTGTGGTCAGCACCTACACGCTGTGCACGATCCCGGACCTGAACGCCGCGCTCATGGAGGCACGGCGCATCCTGAAGCCGGGCGGACAGCTTTTGTTCTGTGAGCATGGCCGTTCTGATCGGCCCTCGATCGCGCGTTGGCAGGATCGGGTGAATGCGGGTTGGCGGGTGCTTGCCGGTGGCTGCAACATCAACCGCGATATTGCCGCGACGATCACTGCGGCCGGGTTTCGTATCGGTCAGTTGGACCGTTTTGTCCCGCGCAGTATGCCGGCGATTGTTTCGACGCATTTCATCGGTTCGGCCGACCCCGCGTAATCCTGTCTAGGCCTGCAACGGGCGCGGTCTGGCTTTTCCCCTTCCCGGCGATGTTCGTGTCGCGACCTCGCTGCGGGTGGGGGGGGCGTAAGGGAAAACCATCACGCACTGCGCGCGGCAAACCGCGCATGTTCGCGTTCGTAGCGCTCGAGCACTTCGTCAGAATATGCGGCGTAGTCCACGCCGGGGGCGTCGAGATGATGCTCGGAAACCATGCTCCACATCGCCTCGCGCAGCAGTGACGCGCACTTCATAGCGGTGAGGGCGTGCCGCAACGCGGTGTCCGGTGTTTGGCCAAAATAGGCCTGGAGCAGAGCCTCGTCGTCGGCGGAGGAAAATTCTGCATTCGAGGCGAGGTTCGCGAGATCGAACAGCGGGCTCGCGTAGCCGGCATACTCGTAATCGATCAGCCAAAGCCGTTTGCCGTCATCGATCAAGTTGGCGGGGAGCAAATCCGAATGCCCGAAGACGAGGTGCATCGCGGGCTGGCAGGCTTCAAAGGCTGCCGACGCGTTGCGAAATTCGTTCAGGCGGGGCGCGAAGCGGGAACCCGCAATCTCCAGCGTGCGCGCGTAATCCCGGATGATGTGAAAGGGGGAAAAAAGCCGCCCTGGACCGCCGACGTGCGTCGGCATCTCGCGGTGAAAGCGGCGCAGCAGATCGACAATACGCGGAAGTGCATTGTGGACGTCAGTGGCGGTGTAGGTCCGGCCCACGATAAAGCGGACCGCGAGGATGCCGTCACCTGCGTAGACCAGCTCCGGCGCGAAACCTGCCCGGTGTGCGGCACGGGTGGCCATGGCTTCGTGCGCGCGGCTTACATGGTGCACGGGCACGTCGTCTCCGAAGCGGACGACGAGGCGCGCGTCATCGCCTTGGCGGGCTGCATCGCTCACGATGTAGCCTTCGTTCGACAGGCCACCTTCCAGCCGCTCGATGGTGAGTGCGCCCTGCCAGAGCGGCAACGCTTCGATCCGGCCGCGGGCTTCTTTGCTGATGGTCGTCATGCGGCGCTCTCCGGGCGGCGGTGTCGCCGGCGTTCATTCTGCGGGCTGCATTCCGCGGCGTGCGAAAATCGTCTCGTGCCCCTCGACAGGCGCACGGGGGATCATCACGGAAAGCAGGAGCGATGTCGCCGCCATCGCAGCACCCAGGAGGAAAACAGCGGATGGGCTCTGCAGCCAGACGAAGCCGAGCATGACGGGGAGGAAAACCGCCGCGATATGGTTGATCGTGAAGGCAACGCCGGCGGTCGGCGCAATATCCTCCGGCGAAGCGATCTTCTGGAAGTAGGTCTTGATTGCGATCGCGATCGCGAAAAACGCATGGTCGACGACGTAGAGGACCGCCGCGACTGTCGGGTCGGTGACAAACGCGTAAGTCGCGAACACGCCGATGAGCCCGATGTACTCCAGCATCAGCGCCTTGCGTTCACCGAAGCGGATGATCAGCTTCCCGATCTGCGGGGCGAGCACCATGTTGAACGCATGGTTGACGATGAACAGCAGCGCGATCGCTTCGACCGAGTAGCCGAACTTCTCGACCATCATGAACCCGGCGAAGACGAGGAAGATCTGGCGGCGTGCCCCGCTCATGAACACGAGCGCGTAGTAGAGCCAGTACCGTGACTTGAGGACGAGCGTTTTGCGCTGCGCGACCTTCTCTGGGAAAACGGGAAACGCGAGAAACAGCCAGCAGGTGATCGCGAGCGTCAGACCGCCGGCGATCAAGTAGATGTGGCGGAAGTCGACGCCCGCGTATTTTAGTCCCCCGACCAGGCAGTAAGCCGCAATCGCGGCAAACGAGGCGGCGGCGACGATTTTGCCGAGCCCGTGGGCAGCGCGCTCCTTCGGCAGCCATTGCAGCGAGAGAGACTGCGCCATCGTTTCGTAATAGTGGAAGCCGAGCGACATCAGCAGGGTCGTCGCGTAGAACGCGTACTCGTAAGGGAGATACCCGGTCGAGGCTGTGCCAACGGCGAGTAGCAGCAGCGAGACGAGTGCCAGGCGCTGTTCGCGTATGAAGACGAGCAGCAGGACCGCGGCGAAGGAGAGAAATCCCGGGATCTCGCGGACCGACTGAAGGATGCCGATCTCACGACCGGTGAAATCGACCTCGTTTACCGCGAAGTTGTTCAGCAGTGTGAACCACGTCGCGTGCGACAGCTCCATGGCGACGACCATCAGCATCAGCATGACGATCGGCGAACGCCAGCCCTCGCCCGACGGGGCAGCATCGCGGCGCGCAAGAATACGCTGGAGGATGAGGGGTTGGCGCATTCGCACCGGCTAGCATGTCCGCCGGTGCGGATCGATAGGCGTTGCAGCGCGCGCTAGAAGTTCAGCATCCGCGCGACCGGCGCAACGACGCGTGGCGCACCCGTTGCGAGGCGCTTGCCGACGGGTCGCAGGCCCTCGAAGTATGCGCGTTGCCAGATCCGACCGCGCCATGTGACGCCGAACGAGAAATCGCACAGATCCGTCGCCTCGGAGGCCCAGCAGGCTTTGTAGGCGTCGGCAGGCGACATCAGATCGAAGGTATGGAACCCGTTCGCGCAGGCCCAGGCGATCGATTCCTCGAACAGCAGGCCACCCGGGCCCACGCGCTCGAAGGCTGGGTCATAAGCCGTGATGTGCAAGAGCATACGACCGTGATGCAGAATCGGAATGTTGATCGCGATCGGGGTCCGGTTGAGGCGGAGCACAAACACGGGCGCGGCGAAGCCGTGCGCGTGCGTTGCGCGGACCGCATCGGCGAAGAAACGGTCCACGCGTCGGTTTGCAAACGCGAGCGATACCGTGTTTCGGCGACGCAGCCAGGCACGTTTCCAGCGTAATGCCAGTGCGAGCAGGTCTGCCGTTTGTTTGCCCGGCATCACGGGATCGAACTCGACGAGGCCTATTTCTTCCAGCCGTCGGCGTTGGCGGCGCCGGTTTTTGCGGTGCCGGGCCGGAAGTGAGGCGAAGACCTGCTCCGGGTCGCTGGAGAGTTTCAGCGCCGGTGCGGCATCGCTTGCGGTCCGCCGGGCGCCAAGCCCAACGAGTGCAGCGTGGACGGGGCTGTCGGCGCGGACTTTCCGCAGCGTGAGGAGGTCGGCCCTGCCGCTGCGTTCAACCTGCGTGAGGACATCGCGGGCGTGCTGCTCAGCGTCAACACCGGCATTGATCAGCGCATCGCCGTACTGGCTGACAGGTTCGCCGAGCCATTCGATGCGTGCGGCTGTACGCCCGCATTTCTGCGCAAACGGCCAAAGCGAGACAAGTCGGTCCTTCTGATAGACGGCGAGCACGCTGAGGCACTTGGCGCCCGGCGACCAGAACCGCGTCGGATGTGCATCAACGTAATGCGTCACCCACGTCTGAACCCAGTCATAGGTCTGGAAGACCGTCGCGCGATATCCGCCGGATGTTTCGAGGTGGCGCCACGCGGCTTCTAGGCCCTGCAGTTCTGCCGGCTTTTCGATCCAGCGGAGTGTGAGTTGCGGGCTGGCGCAAGCCGCTGCGGGCGCGCCGGGGCTGGCCGACGGCGCATCTTCCGCGATTGGGCCTGGCGGCTGCGCGCGCACTGCTCGGTCGGTCATGAGGGGACCCAGCTCGAGAAAACGATGAACGACGGGCAGCAATCGCCGTGCCATCACGCGCGTGTGAGGGGCAGAGTTAAATGATGGTAAATCTCAGAGCGCGAGCTGTGCCGCGCCGAGCGCCAGCATGGCGAGTGCGAGGAAGCGCAAGAGCCATCGTCCGCGCTTCGCCATCACCAGTCCGCCGAGCAGCAGAAGCAACGCGAGCGCCGCCCCGGCGACAAGATTGATCGCCGCCATGCCATGTGGGCCGAGACCTTCGTAGCCGTACCCTTCAGCAAGGATTGCAGCCACCAGCGCGATCAGTGTGACCGCCAGCATCCGGGGGTAGAAGGTGTCGCCGGCGCGCGGCAGTCCCAGCAGACGGGTCACGCCAGCGGGCGCAATGGCGAGCGCTGCCGCACCGGCAAGCGCCAGCACCATGTTCACGAATAGCAGTTGGTCGCTCACGAGCCGCCCACCGGGTTCTTCGCCTTTTGTTCCCTCGCCAGCGCTTACGGAGAACCGGGCCGACCGTCACGGGGTATTCTTTGGTGCGAACACATAGCGGGCCACGGCGTATGGGCTCAGCATCGTAAGTTTCAGGCGGGTCGCATCGTCGAGCGGGCGCGGTTTGAGATCATCGCGGGCCTCGAGAACGTGCGCGGCAACGGGGTTGACGTAGATCAGCGTAAAGGATGTCGATGCCGCCTGATGCGCCGCGCAGATCCGCTCCAGAAACCGGGCAAGGACCGCGGCGTCGAATGGATTGTAGAGGAAATAAACTGCAGAGCCTATCGGCGGCGACCAGGTCGTTGCGTCTGCATGGACAATCCCGACGCGGCGCGCGCGGACGGCAGTCAGCGGCGCAGACGCCACGTTTTCCTCCGCTGCTTCCGCCAACTCGGCCGCAAACTCGATCCCGATCACGCGGCGGAACGGATAGCGCATGGCTTCCATGACCACGCGGCCGCGCCCGGTGCCGACATCGATGAAGGAGAGCGTCTCTGGTTCGGCGGCGATTGCGTCCAGCAACCAGCGGATCACGAGGCGCGGCGTCGGGTCATAAAAACTGCCTGCGAGGCGATTTGGACTGGCGACCGTCACGTCGGTGAGGTCGATTTTGCCGGCGGTTGCGCAAGGTTCGTGCGGGCGGATCAGACGTTCGATCAGACCTTCATGCAGGCGTCGCAGCAGCGTTTGACGGCTGCGGCGCAGGACAAGCAGCGGGCCACCGTCGCTAAGCGCGGTGCGTATCCGGGCGGCCAGACCACCGCGCGGGGCCACCGGACGGGTATCCCCGACGGGTGCATCGTCGCGGTCGCCTGACAACGCGCGGTCCACCGGGGACGGCGTCGGCGAGGGCTCCGGCTTGCGGTATGGTTGACGCGCGGGCATCGCTTGCGAGGAGCAACGTGCATGCCATCCGCTGTCGGGCCGCCAGTTTACGAGCGCGTTCGCGGTTGGCCCCAACATCGTGAACGGTGCGGCACCCGGCGGAAAAGCCGTCGAAGAGCCCGTTCGCCAGGGTCTTCTTGAGCTGCGCTTTAGGCTGCAATCGTAATTGCCCGACGGATTTGAGTGTGTAGGAAGCCGAGAAAACGACGGTCGTCGCCGCGCGTCTTATTCCTTCGGCGCCAGTGCTTCCTCGGTGGTCTTCTGGGGAAGGCGAACGCCTGTATCAAACGCGTCGAACAGCCCGGGCTCGGGCAATGTCTTTTTCTTGGCGATCTGACGGGCGGCAAAGTCACCCGCGAGATAGCGCGCGAGGTCGGCGCGTGTCTCGTTCAGCCGTTGATCGGTGCAGTAGGTGCCTTCTTGCCCGGCGATGCGGGTGGCGGTTTCAATCCGCGCGAACTCGTAGGCTTTTTCGAGTTCGGGGACGGCCGTCGGCGCGAGGCCCTGGCCTGTCTCGTACGCGAGGTAGTTGGCTTTCACGGTCGGTGCGTCGAGGTTGAAGTTGCACTTCGCGGCGCGGCTAACGTTCCAGGCGACCTGCACGGCGCGGGTCTTCGGATCGGTGACCGGGGCGGCGACCAGGTCCTCGGTCGTGGTTTTCGGCTTGCTCGCCCCAAGGAGGCTCGAGCCGCTGCTGCTGCACGCGGCGAGCAGGAGGGCGGAGGCGCTGAGCGCAAGGAGGACACGCGAGGTCATGTCGGCGGGAAACGATACCTTTGCGGCGAGGTCAAGGCTTTAGCGCGCGCGATACACACCTCGCGCACGACTGGGGCGCGACGGTCCAATGTGCGGCAGATCTCCGCTTTGCGTCAGCGCATGAGCGCGCGCGTCGCCGCTTCGAGACCATCGATTGTCATCGGGAACATGCGGTCTTCGAAGAGCTGGCTGACCATGCCGATGGACTGGGTGTACTGCCAGGAGGACTGGGGCACCGGATTGAGCCAAACGGCGTGCTCGTACACGTCGCGCACGCGTTGCAGCCACAGCGCGCCCGGTTCGTCATTCATGTATTCGACCGAGCCGCCTGGTACCGCGATCTCGTAGGGGCTCATCGACGCGTCGCCGACGAAGATCACCTTGTAGTCAGATGGGTAGGTGTTCAGTACGTCCCAGGTCGGGACTTTTTCCGTCCACCGCCGCCGATTATCTTTCCAGACGAAGTCGTACAAGCAGTTGTGGAAATAGAAGTATTCGAGATGCTTGAATTCGGCGCGGGCTGCGGAGAATAACTCTTCCGCGACCTTGATGTGCCAGTCCATCGATCCGCCAACATCGAAAAACATCAGCACCTTGACGGCGTTGCGCCGTTCGGGCCGCATCTTGAGATCGAGATAGCCCTGGTGTGCCGTCGAGCGGATGGTGCCGTCGAGATCCAATTCATCCGCTGCGCCCTCACGGGCAAATCGGCGGAGACGGCGTAACGCGACCTTTATATTCCGTGTTCCGATCTCGACGCTGTCATCGAGGTCCTTGAACTCACGTTTATCCCAGACCTTGATCGCGCGGAAATTGCGGTTGCCCTTCTGGCCGATGCGGACCCCGGCGGGGTTATAGCCGTCCGCGCCGTAGGGTGACGTGCCGCCGGTGCCGATCCATTTCGAGCCGCCTTGATGGCGCTTCTTCTGTTCTTCGAGCCGCTTGCGCAGCTCGTCCATGATCTTGTCCCAGCCACCAAGCTCCTCGATCTTCTTTTTGTCCTCTTCCGAGAGGTGCAGCTGGGAAACTGTGCGCAGCCACTCCTCGGGGATCTCCGCCTCGATGCCCTCGGCGACTGACTCCAGCCCGCGGAACACATGGCCAAAGACCTGGTCGAACTTGTCGAGGTGGCGCTCATCCTTCACCAGCGCCGTGCGGGAGAGATAATAGAACTGCTCGACCTTCATCGACGCGAGGTCAGCCTCCAGCGCTTCCATCAGCACGAGGTATTCCTTCAGCGTTACGGGGATACGTGCATTGCGCAAGCTGGAGAAAAAATCGATCAACATGCTTCGTGTCCGATTGGTGCAATGAGGAGCGTCGCGGCGAAACGATTATCGGGCGTCGCTCGCGCCGATGACGGTGATGGTGCGGTTGCCGGTGTGCTTATTGGTGCAACCACGGGCGAAGGGCGCGCCTTTTCGTTCGCGAATGCTGGACCCGGTGCCGCGCATCAGGTTGCGCACTTTCCCTTGGGCCGACCCTATTGATCCAACATCAGAACCTGAGGAGATGCCTATGGCTCGCACACAACGCGTGCGTTTGACACCCCTTCGCCGCCCCGGCGCACCCGGCGTGATGGTCGTACACCCCATCGCACTGTTCGAACAGATGCGCCGTCAAATGGACGACGTGTTCGGCCGGATGCAGCGGGATGAAGACCAGCACGGCGACGACGAAAGTGGGCACGACCATGATGGCGACGATGACCCGCAGCGCTCACTCGCGCAGTCGAAGCATTCGCCCGCAGTCGACTTCGAGGAAGACGATGATGCCTACCATCTCTCGATCGAGCTGCCGGGCGTGAAGCGCGAAAATCTCGACGTGAGCATCAGCAGCGATGTGCTCAAGATCGAAGCGGAGAAGAAATCCCGCCGCGAGAAAAAAGATGACGAGGGCCCCAGCGTTCGTGAGCGGCAATATGGTCGCTTCTCCCGATCGATCCGGCTCCCGGACAACGTCAACGGAGACGATATCGAAGCGGACTACGCGGATGGCGTGCTCGAGTTGACGCTGCTGTAGTCCGAGGAGAAGGAGCAGACCCGCCGCATCGACGTCGGCACGCGGGAGGCGGACAACTCCGAGAAGCCGCAAGGCGCTCGCAAGCAAGGCAGCAAAACGCAGAAGTCCGACGCGCACAATGAGGATGAAAAACGTCAGGACGGTAAGGATATGCAGCGTTTTTCTGCATCCGGGGATCAATCGGCATCCGAGGATTAATCTGCGTCCGTGAAGAAACAGTCGTCGACGGCGAACGACGACGCCAAGAATGACGCTGCATGACGTGGCGTGTGCGCGGCAGGGTTCAGCCCCGCCGCGCTCATCTTCAGCGTTCAGCGGAGCCCCGGCGGGTAGGGGGCAGACGCCCTTCTCGGATCATACAGACTGGCTTTGGCGCGCACGGCGCAGCCGCTCGGGCGCCTGTAATGCAACTGACGCGGATCGCTGTCGCGGTTGTTTTTCGCCCCGACCGTTGAATGTGACAGATATATGAAGTACATTTTGGAAGAATATCAGACGTTTAAGATACGGGATTTTTTCACCACCATCGCACCTAACGGTGTTCGTCATTCGAAAGGGTCAGCCCATGCGGCAACTGCTGAAACGAAACCAATGCGTGTTCGTTATGGGAGTTGCACTGCTCTTGGGTGTATCCGGATGGCAGGTCTCAGCGGCCCACGCGAAGACGCCGCACGTGGTTACGTTTACCAGCGGTGTTCTGTGCGACACGGCTGACCAGATGGCCGAAATTATCTCCCACTTCGGCAAGCGTTCCCTGCAAGCGGTTATCGTTGAGTTGAACGCGCGGACACGCCGACGTTCGTGCGGACTGGTTCGCGGCGGGCGGGTCAAGGTCCGTATCGAGCCGCACAGGATCGTTTCATCACCGGGAGGAAAAATGCTTATCGTCCGGCTGACGACAGGTGCAGGTGAGGTGCAGTACACGTGGCGCCGGTTGGGCGAAAAACCGGGCGGAGGCGCGCGCATCTAGTCTGACCATCGGCGGTTCGGAAGTGGGTCTCTCGTGAGACGGTAGCTGTCGCGAGGCGAAGCAGAACCTCACTGTTCTTGCGAAGCAGCTCCCTTTTCGCGGTGGGGCCATGATAGGTGGTCGCGATACACCGGCGCCCGATGTTGTTCGGTGTCGTGGCGGGCGGGTCCGCTTCGTTGTGGGGCATGTGTCGGTGACAGCAGTCTCGTCCGATTACGCGTC
>JBCBJG010000052.1:0-14396 GCA_038523655.1 Pseudomonadota bacterium
ACGAGCCGTCCGTCACACCGGTAAGCAGGCGACCAACAGCGCCCTGCAAGCCGACGGAAAACGGTACATCCGTGACGGAGGCTGACGCAATCCGGCTGGTCACACCGTTCGCGCCGGAAAGGATGAAAAACATACTGGCCAGCGCCAGCAGGCGCCGGGCGAGGCAGGTGGGCGAAACGCTCATCGTCTGTCTCATCGGAGGTTACTTCGTCCTATCGTTCGCGGGCCGTAGCGTCGCTTCAGGTCCGCTTCGCATTTGCGCCGTGTCGGCTTTGGGAGCGCTGATCACAGTGTTCTTATGCCGGTACCGGCAATCTAATCGAGATCGCGTCACGCTCCAATGTGGCGGGGAAAGGTTCGTTGATCGCGCAATAGTGCGTGCTGCTCGCAGGGTGTGGACGATGACCAGACAGGCGGAAAAGGGCCGTGCGAGCGCCACACCCGCACGACCCCCGGTCCGACCGGCACCCAAGGAGCGGGGCGCCGGCCTGTTCTTTCCGGTCTAGTTTGTGCGCAGGCCAATGGCGCGCACCTCCACGGTGTTGGTGCCCTTGTTGCGGATCTCGGCGACCACACCCATCAGCTCGGTCATGAGGCGGATCTGACGGAGAAGCTGACCTTCGTTGAGGCGGGTTTTGTACTCATAGGCCGCGTTGACCAGCGAGTTGCCGCCGGCTGCCGCGTCGAGGTCGAGGCCACATCGCCAGTTCGACATGTTGGCTTCGATCAGCGACTTCTGGCGCGGCGTGAAGCCCTGGTAGTCAACGATGAAGGTCGTCGGGATGTTGTTGCAGCGACGGCTTCCGACCGAGCCGACTTTCACACCACCTTCCGGCTCGAAGCCGTCTGCGTCACCGATCTTGGCGTTCTCGGCGACGCCGTCGGAGGCGCCGTACTGCTGGCCGAGGAGCGCTGCGAGGCGAAGGGCCATGGCGTTACCGGCATCCCGGGCGAGGCGTTCACCGTTGCGGGAGACAAATTCCTGCACGCAGTGCCGGTCCGCCTTCACGCCGTTGAGGCTGGTCGCGCAGCCGGTCATCACCACGCCGTCCGGATCAAGCTCGAGGTTGTCGCCGCCGAAGAACCGGCCAGAGCGGACGTCGAGTGCGCGGTAGCTCATCGAGGTCAGCAGCTTCGTCAGGTTGGTGTAGGGCTCGGACACGGCGCGAGCGTACAGCGTGTAGAGCACGACGACGTCGATGCGCGGGTTCTTGATCTGCTTGGCGAGCGAAATCAGCTCCTCGTCGCGACGGCGGGTGCGGTCCTGATCGTAGAACTTCAGCGTTGTTGCGGTCTCGTCGTACACGTCGAGCCCGTCGATGCCATACTGCTTCATCTGGCGCAGGACGGCCGGCGCGTTCAGCGTATTGTTCCAGGTGTTCAGCACGTTGCGCTGAATGCGGTTGTTCCGCTCGAGGGAGAACTTGTCCCAGTCTTCCTGAGCGACGAGGACCTTGATGGTCTGGGCCTCGGCGGCGAGCGGGCTTGCCAGCATCGTCATGGCGACGGCGGTGCCCATCATCAGTTGCTTCATCATCTGCTTATCGTCCTTGGTTGCGTCGGGGGACGGCGGGGCGGTCGTGCCGGCCTTTCGGTCCTCATCGGGTCTGCGTTCTGCCGGAAGAGTGGAAAGCCCAGACGGCACTGCGCAGCGGGCGTCGAATTTTCTGCTCCCTTTGTGAGCGCTGGCGGGTGAGCGCGCTGCGATGCGCCGGTTCCGCGTTGCACTCGTCGTCGGCCGCGCCGGGGGCCGACCCGTTCAGACTTTCACAACAATTCGGTAAGGTTCTCTTAACGGCCATTCATTTTTCAAAAATGATTCGCGTCTGGGTCGCATCTGCGCGTTGCCTGGCGCGAAGACTGCGCGCGCACGAAAATGCCCGCCTCCAATGAAGGAGGCGGGCAGCGTGTCAGGAACGGGTCGATTCGAGGCTTAGTATCGCGCGACGCTGCTGTAACCGATCCGGATACGGCGGGCTTCACGCTTGCTGATCCGGCGGACTTCGACGCGGCGGTTTTTCGCCGAGTACGGGTTGTGGCCAAAGGCGAGGCGGCGCTCACCGTAGCCGACCGTCACAAGGCGGCGCGGGGCGATGCCGAAATGGCGAACGAGGTAGTGCTTCACCGTGCGCGCCCGTCGCTCGGAAAGCTCGAGGTTGCGGAAAGCATCGCCCGAAGCGTCCGTATGGCCGCCGATGAGGAAGTAGCTGTGGCGCAGACGCCCGTAGCTCAGTGCATCGCCGAGGCTGTCGAGTACGCGGTGGGCCCGGTGCGTGAGGCGGGCGCTGCCGGTGTGGAAGAAGACTTCCAGATCGATGTGGCCAGCGTGACGTGACGTGTAGATCCACGGATTTGCGTAGCCGTAGTATTTCGCGAAGCGGTTCCGGAAGCCGTGATCGGTGCCAACGTAGCGGCCGTCGAGGTGGCGGTAGTGGTGCTTGCCGCGATAGTGGCGGTGCCCGCGTTTCCAGCCGTGGTGGCGGTAGCCGCCTTTTAAGCGGCGGTGTGTGTGTTTGTGGCGATGGCCGCCGCGCGCGCCCGGCGACAGCGCGTTGATCATCTTGTTCACCAGCGCTGCGTCAGATGATTTGGTCCAGGCAGCTGCAGGCGAGGCGAGGAGGGTTTGCGAGGCCAACAGCGTTGCGACGGCGGCGCCTGCGAGGGTGGAAATGCACTTGGTCATGGTCGGGTCCTTGGTGTGGCGAGGTTCGGATGCCGCCCATCGTGCGGCTTGCCACGTCGGTGGAATGCGCAGAGCGATGCGTGCGCCGCGCCCGGCTGCCGCGCCGTAAGCCGCGCTTTACCGGACGTCGAGCGCGCCGGTCAGGTCTTTAGTGTTTCGCTCTCTCACCTTGGTTGCGACCTGGCGTGTCACTTAGATACTCATCGGGCTTCTCACCTGCTCCGGCGGATCGGTTGCCCGTTCCGCTGCGATTTGCTGTCTGCGGCTTCCAATTGGCCGCCCGAGCCCTGATGCATGGGTGCATAGCAGGCGAAGGCGGCTGGAATTTTGCACAGCGATCGGTGACAACCGGGAAGCATGCTGAGTGATCACGCCAATCGACACTTGCGACTGTGCCCGTGCGCGTCAGGTGATCTGACATCCGAACCAAGCTGGAGGTTTTCCCCCATGAACCCTGCAGGAGACGGCGCGAGAGCCGCATCGACGGCGGCGACGACAATCGGGACACCGCAGGCCGGACGCGACGACGCGCTGCCTGGCGATGCTGCGATCATGGCAGTCAGGAATGCGCGTCGCGTTTTCCCGGCGCTCGCAAGCTGTGCGATCGCGAGCGTGATTGGCGCCGGGCTCGGCGGCGGCGTGATGACCACCTCGGCATTGGCGCAGAGTGGGCACGGTTCGCCGGAAGCCTTCCGCGGGCTTTATGAAAAACGCGCGCCGGAGTTGAGCGCGAAGGTTCGCCAGAAAAATGGGGCACGCACGCCGGAGCGCGGCCGGTTCGGCCGGCTTTTCCCGCTCGGCACGCCCTTTCGCGACGGAAAAAACCGGCGGCGGACGCTGAAAGCGCATCAGGCGAGCGTCGACGCGTTGCGCGCGCTCGGGGCCTCGGGCAGCGCGATGCATTCCAAGAGCGATGCCGACAATCGCAACAGTCTCATCCCTGCCGGTTACACTTTTCTCGGTCAGTTTGTTGATCACGACGTGACGTTCGATACGGTCTCGGCGCTCGACAAGCGGATCGCGGACAGCGAATCCGAGAATGCGCGGACCGCGACGCTCGACCTCGACAGCGTCTACGGCGGCGGGCCGGAGCGCACGCCATTCCTCTACAACTTGCCGTATCTGCTGACCGGGGAGGAAATTGCGCGCGGTCGGTATGACCTCCTACGACGGACGCAAGTTGCGCGCTCGGCAGCGCCGTACGGACGACAGTCGGCCGATGCACCGAAGAAAGTCGCACAGGCGCAGCCTGCACCAACGAAGGTTTCAGCGCCAAAGACCGAACCCGCCGAAGCAGCGCCAACGCCTGCATCTCAATCCGCCTCGACGCAGAGCGCAGTGAACGATGTGCTCGGCGGCAGTGCCGGCGATATTAATAATATCCTCGGTATCGATTCAGGCGGCGGGCAGTCGGCGCCGCGCCAGCAGCCGAAGCCGGTCGAAAAGGCTCCCAAATCGCCCGAGCCTCCGAAGACCGAAACTCCGAAAGCCGGTGGGCCCAAAGCGCCACCGGCCTATGCCCGCGGACGGGTCACCCGCGATGTGGCGTTGATCGGCGATCCGCGGAACGACGAGAATGTCGTGATCTCGCAGATGCAGGCGGCGTTCATCGCCTTCCACAACCGGATGGTCGATCTGCTGCTGGAGAAGGACGGGGTGAACCTCGCCGATCTCGACACGGCCGTAGAGAACGCACCGACGCTTATTGCACGTCGCCAGGCTGAGGAAACCCGCCACAAGGTGCACGACGACATCTTCAAACGCGCACGGCAACACGCGATCCACTACTACCAGCGTATGTTGGCGGAGGATTTTCTTCCGCGCATCATCGGCGTTGAGCGGATTCGCACGATCCGTGCCGAAGGGCGACAATTTTATTTTCCTCGCGGGTTCCGCACGGGTCCGGGTGGGCGATTGACCGATCCGTTCATCCCGGTGGAGTTTTCGGTTGCTGCATACCGTTACGGCCACGCTCAGGTGCGCAACAGCTACACGCTGAGCGGCGGCACGAAGGCGGTTCCCCTGTTCGGTGCGGGCCAGGGGCCGGACGGGATCGACATGATGGGCTTCAAGCCGATTACACGTCCGTTGATGATTGACTGGCGCTACTATTTCCCGTTCGACGGTGCGGCGGAGCTCGTACAGATGGGGCGGCCGATCAACACGAGCCTGCCGGACGCCCTATTCAAGCTGGTGGAGGGAGGAATTGTCCCGCCGGGCGCGGTGCCGTCCCTGGCCTCGCGGAACCTCAATCGCGGGCTGGTCTATAATCTTCCGTCCGGTCAGGCCCTCGCGCGGGTGATGAAAATTCCGACGCGCGATATCGTTGCGGCGGACATAGAGACGCGGCGTATCCTCAATTCCCGTGAAACGCCGCTTTGGTATTACGTGCTGCAAGAAGCCAAGCAGCAGGGTGCGGTTGCGGTCGGCTCGGCGGCACACAGCCCTCTGAAGGCGACATCGCTGGCGAAATCGTCGCTGGTCTACGCGGCTGCGGCACAGACGGACACGGCGCAAGCGGCTGTCGTGAAGACGGCGACCGGATCAAGCGGTGGGGATATCCTCGGGCCGGTCGGCGGCACGATCGTCGGGGAAGTGCTTCTCGGATTGCTGGATCATTATCGCCAGGCGACCGGCGAGGGGCTGGATTTCCGCTCCGAAATCGATGCCGTCATGTCGAAGACGCCGGATGGACGGGGCGGCACGCGCTACGAGATGCGTGATCTGCTGCGTGATGCCGGTGTGGCCGGCCCGGTCAACTGAGGGCCCAGGCACGTTAAGCGCCCATGCACTCAGAGCATGTTGGCCCGTGCCTCACGCGTTTTGTACCCCTGCAGGGTCGGCCGGGATCGGCCCTGCAGACCATCCTCCTTCTAACCCTTCCATACCCCTCACGAACCGCGAACATTGCCGCCGCGGGGAATGACTTATGGAAACAAATCGAGAAACGACCTAGTATCCGCATCTAGGTAATAGGAGCCGACCCATGAGCTTGATCCCGCGATCGCTGACAAAGGTCCGGCGCGCATTGTCTGCCGCTGCCTGCACCGCTGTGCTCTGCACCGGCATTTCGTCTTTCGCTGCGACAGTCGCACTTGCGAAGGAACGCTTTGCGCTCGTCATCGACAACCAGACGTACCGGCATGCTGGTGACGTCGCGTTTGCCAAGCGGGACGCGGATGCGGTCGAGCGCGCGCTGATCGATACGATGGGCGTGCCGGAGACGAATATATGGAGGCGCAGTAATCTCGGGACGACGGACCTCCGGTATTTCATCGGTGCCCCTGGCGCTCCGGGGCAGCTGCAAACCTGGCTCGCGAACAAGCCTGCCGACGCTGAGCTGATCGTCTACTTCGCCGGGCACGGCTCGCGCGAGCAGGACGCAAAGGGTGTGACGCGCCCGTACCTGATGGGCACCGATTCGCGGCCTGAATCGCTGCAGCGCACCGCGTATCCGCTCGAGACCATGGTCTCCGAGCTCCAAAATATTCAGCGCACCCTTTTGCGAGACGGTCGGGTGATGCTCGTGCTTGAGAGCTGTTTTTCCGGCATGGCCGGTGACGGATCGGAGCTGGTCAAAGGGCGGAGTGCGCCCGCGTGGGGCAAGCCGCAGACCGCGTCGAAGCTCGTACGAAACGCGGACGAGCGGTTCATCATGATGGCTGCTGCGCAAGAGGATCAGTACGCCGTCTGGGATATGCAGTGGAAGCGGAGCGTCTTTACCGATGCGCTGGTGAGCGGACTTTACGGCGAGGCGGACGCAGAGCGGTTCGCGGGGGATGGTAATGGCGCCGTCACGCTCGGTGAGCTCAAGAATTTCGTGCGGAGACGGGTCGAACGGCGGCTACGTGCTTCCGGCATCCAGGACGCACAGGTGCCCGACTACATCGGCGGCAACGATCAGCTAGCTTTGGTGAAAACTGAAGAAATGAACGCGATCTGGCCGGAACAGGTCGAGCGGAGCCACAACGAGCGGCTCGAGTCTGACGTTCTGCTTGCCGCGCGGGATGTTGACGGGATCAAGAAGTATCTCGGCGACTGCCTTTACTGCTTCAATCGTGACGCGCTGCGGACGGTCGTGCGCGAAACGCAGCAGGCGCAATCGCTTTGTGCGATCGAGGAACGCTGGCTCGACGGGATCGGGGGGCCGACCGCGGTTGCGCGTCTCGAAGCCTTCCTCAAGACCGCGAAGTGCAAGCGGCTGCGTCCACGCACGATTGATATGATCGCCAAGTTCAAGCGTGATGTGCGCCGCGCGGATATCGCAGCGCGTCGCGCGTCGGCGAAAAAAGCCCGCCTGGCAGCGGCGGAACGGCTCAAGGCAGAGCGCGCGCTTCAGCGTGAAGAGGCCGAACTGGCGCGTGAGGAGCGCGCGGCCGAACGTCGTCGCAAGGCGGCCGAGCGTAAGGCTGCACGCGAAGCTCAGCGCGAACAGCGGCTTGCGAAACTGACGCCCCCTCCGAAGACTGACACGCCGGCAAGTGACGCCACGGCGTTCGGCGACGAGACGAGCGAAACCGCAGTGCTCGACGGCGCTGCGGAAAATGAAACCGGCGATGCGAGCCCGATCGTCCTCGCGCGTCGTCTGCAAACCGAGCTCAAGCGGGTCGGCTGCCTCTATGGCCGCGTGGACGGGATCTGGGGGCGCGGCTCAGCGGCTGCGCTCACCCGGTTCGCGAAGGCACAGGGCACGGACATCACGGACAGCACGCCGAGTGAGGACCTGATCTTCGAAGTTGAAGCTGTGGCCGGGACCGTCTGTGCAGCGCGCAAGATCGTCAAGAAACCCCGGGTGCGGAAGACCCGTAAGGTCCGCGCGACGAGCAAGCCCAAAACGCGCAAGACCCGCACGGTGACAAAACCGAAAACGCGGACGAAAACCACGTACCGCGCACCGAAGAAGACGACGCCGAAAAAGACCTACTCGAAGCCGAAGAAAACCTACACCAAGCCGAAGCGGACTTACTCTTCCGGTGGTGGTGGCAGCTCATCGCCGACGATTTCGCGACAGTGCCAGCGGTACGGGAACTTCTGCTGAGCGATCGCATGGGTACGCGGGTCCGTCCCGGACGGGCGTGGTTGGCGGCTACGGCACGGGACGATCAAACCTGTGAGCGATCATGATCGCCCGGTGCGCCGCGACGGGTGCGCCGGGCGATCTGTTTAACGGCGCGCGGTGGTGCACAGCGCGGAACCGCGCGCGTGACCCGTCTCGCTTGACGATGGTCTGACACGCTGGGACCGGTTGCCTTGCCTGGTCGATTGGCAGTCGCGATCACGGTTGGCGTGAGCTATCGACGGCGGATGAAAATTTCCATTGAACAGACGGCGTGGGGCGGCCTCGCGCGACCGGAGCGGCTCGCACGGCTCGCTGACGCAGCGCAATCGGCAGCTGCGTCCGGCTGCGATGTCCTTCTCACCCCTGAGCTGTCGCTCACCGGGTATGCCGTTGGCGACGTGCTTGCACGGAGCGCGGAGGAAAAAGACGGGCCGCTCATGGCAGCGGTCTGCAAGATCGCCGCCCGGCATGGCATCGCGTTGATCGTTGGATGGGTCGAGCATGATCAAGGGACGCTCTACAACACGGCGAGCTGCCTCGGGCCTACGGGAGAGCTGCTCGCGCATCACCGCAAGACCGTTCTGCCGCCGGGTTTCGAGCAGGATATTTTCTCTCCAGGCGACGGTCCCTGCCTGTTCACGCTGGCGGGCGTGCCTGCGGCGCTGCTGATCTGCTACGAGGCGGAGATTGCCGAGGGGCCACGGGCTATGGCGGACGCAGGTGCGCACGTCGTCTTCGTACCGACTGCGCTTTATGCGCAATGGGCGAGCGTCGCGGAGCGGATGATCCCGACCCGCGCCTTCGAAAACTCGATTGCGATCGCCTATGCGAACCATGCCGGGGCGGAGGGGGAGACGGCCTATTTCGGCGGGAGTTCCATCACCGACCCGACGGGCGAGCTGCTTGCCTGGGGAGGTCCGAACGAGACCCGCATTGAAGCGGAGGTAAACCTCGCGATGATCCCGGCGCTGCGGCGACGCCTTCCCTACGGCGCAGACGCCCCCACGCTTCGCCAGCGCCTCGCATCTGGACCGGCCGACGACGAATGGGCTGACCGCCCGCCCAACTGACCTGGGCTCACCGGGATCGCGGTGACCGTACCCGTTTGCCGCACGCGACCCGCGACGCGCCTCGGTCAACGTGGCTGGGTCCAGTGCGATCCGCTTACCGCGAAAGCTACTCGGCAGCGTCGACGATCGGCGTGCCCCGATCGTTGGCCGGGGTTCCGTTCTCGCGGAACCATTGTGCGACGGCGCTGTCACCGGGGGTGCGCTCCGTTGCGTCCATGACCCGATCGGACAACTCGGCGGACCGCTTCACAAAATCCAGCGGGCCGTCCCAGTCGAAGTTCCGATACACCGCGCCAAGCTGGGCGAACGGTGCGGACTGCGCGAAGAGCTGGAAGGTGAGGCGATGGCCGGCGTAGTCGGAGTTCAGCAGATCGCGCGCGTAGGCGAGCAGCTTGCGGCGGTCGTCCGCGATCCAGTTCTCGTTGATGGAATAAAACTTTTCCATCCACGGTTTTGTCGCTGGAGCGTCGAATGTCGCGGCATCCGGCGTGACACAGATTTGCCCGCCGCAGAGTTCGCGGGCGGTGTGCATCATCGTCGGCAGATTGGAGAGCGCATGCACCCGGCCGGTCATCAGGAGTGACTGGTTCGGCATCGCGAGGCCGGCGGGAGATTTTTCACACAGCGATATGGCCGCGGTCAGGTGTGCGTTGATGCCTTCGCGCCAGGTCGCGAGCGTGGAGAGTTTTTCCTGCACGGCCGGCTGCTTCTCGAGGCCGGTCTGGCGCACGTTGAAGAGGGCCGCGCCGATCATCTGATCTGCGGCTTTCAGAGTGCGCTGGACGAACGCAAAGGCAGAGTAGCGGTGCAGCGTTGCGCGGATGAATGCCGCGGCGCGGGTGTGGCGGTAGAAGAGGACGTTTTCCCAGGGGATCAAAACGTCGTCGAAAATGACGAGCGTATCAACTTCGTCGAACCGGTTCGCGAGCGGGTAATCGCGTGCGTCGGCGCGGGGGCAGGCACCGCGGGCGCCGGCAAATCCGGTGCGGCAGATGAACTTCAGGTTCGGGGCGCCAAGATCGCAGATAAAGCCGACCGCATAGTCGGAGAGTTTTGCGTCCCCCCAGTTTGCGATCGTTGGTTTCGTGAATGCCTGGTTGGCGTAAGCGGCGGCGGTCTCGTATTTTGCTCCGCGCACGACGATGCCGGCGTCGGTCTCACGCACAACATGCAGCAGCATGTCCGGGTCCTGGTCCTGCGGCGCTTTCGAGCGGTCACCTTTCGGGTCGGTGTTGGCGGAGACGTGGAATGGATCGCCCTCGAGTACCTTCGTTATGTGTCGTTCGATGTTCCGCGTGAATTGCGGATCTACCTCGTCGAGCACATCCTGTCCGTCGAACAGCGACCACATCTCGCCGACGGTCTCATCACCGATGCGGGTCACCACTCCGCCAACGTCTTCCATGACCGTATCGCTCGCGCGGCGCTTCGCCCACCAATCGGCGTCGCTGTAGGGTAGCGCGTTCCCAACGGCGTTGATCTCGTCGCCATCGCGCACCGTCATGACATCGCGTGTCTCCGGCGCGTGCTGCATGTCGTAGACGCGCGCGCGGATGTCGACGAGGGGGCGGAACATCGGGTGCGTGGTCACATCTTTCACGCGCTCGCCGTTGATGTAAACTTCGCGCCCATCCCGGATGCTTTCGCGATATTCCTCGCCGTTGCGGATCATGATTTCCCCTCTCAGTCGCGGTAGGGCACGGCGTGCGCGGCGCGGCCTTGGTGATGCGAGCATACTCGTTCGCACAACGAATGCCATTGGAAAGGCATGGTCGGGCGACGACGCGCGGCGATGCACAATGATGCAAGGATGGCTAGCAAGCTGGGGCGTGCGCTGGACGGGGTGGAGCGTCGCCGATGTCGGGTGATCCTATGAAGACGTCGCTGATTGAGGCGGCGTGCGCCGCCTTCGGTCTAAGCGGGGAGCAAAAAACACTCGTCGGTGAGTTTGATCTCAATGTCCGGGTCGGCGGACATATCCTGAAAATCTCCGACGCGGTGAATGGCGCCGCGCCGCTTCAGGTCGCGGCGCTCTCCCACCTTACGTCATGCGCCGACGCACCTTTGCCCTGGCTCGCCCGGCCGCTCGTCGCGTCGTCCGGAGAAAAAATTGTTCGGCTGGACCCGGGTCTGGCGACAGGCGCTTCCGGTGTGGGCGCGTCGGGTGTGGGCGCGTCGGGTGTGGGGGCTTCGGATGGGGGCGATGGGGAAACCGGCCTCGACGCGTGGGCACAGTCAGCGCTTGCCGGCATCCCCTTCGCAAATGTGGTCGCGAAAGATGACACGCTGGTGCGTGAGCTCGGGACTGCCATTGGGACGTTGCTGGCGCGGCTAGCGGACTTTGCGCATCCGGGGCTCGACCGAGCGCTTAAATGGGATCTGACGCGGCCTGAGTGGGCATGTGATCTGATCGACGAGGTCGTTCCGTCAGACGAGCAGCATCAACTGAGGGAATTATTCTCTCTTTTCGATCGAGCGGTTCGGCCGGCGCTGGGGGAGCTGCCCCGGCAGGCGATCCACAACGATCTCAACGACTACAACATCCTGTGTGATCGCGATCGTACCGGCCGGTGGGCGCTCAGCGGGATCATTGATTTCGGGGATATGATCGCCGCGCCGCGCGTATGTGAGCTGGCGGTCGCCGCCGCTTATCTCGTGCTTGATGCGGATGATCCTGTTGAGCGGTTCGCGGCGTTTATCGAGGGGGTCGCGTCGCAGATTGCGCTCGACGAGTGCGAAGTGAAGCTACTGTGGCCACTGGTTCTGACCCGCCTTGCGGTCAGCCGGGTGAATGCGCACGCGATGGCGCGCCAACGGCCTGATGATCCGTACGTCATGATTTCGCAGGAACCGATCGCCGCGTTCCTCGCCCGGCTACCGCAGTTGCCGGGGCCGCTTGTCGAGGCCCGTCTACGGGAGGCAGCGGGGTTTGTGGCCGTGCCGGGGGCGGCGCGTGTGGATCAGGCGCTGCGCACACTCGGCAAGGACGTGGCCGCGATGTTCGACGTGGCGCTTGTCGATGCGCCGATCGTCGATATCTCGATGACCGGCGACGCGGCGCCCGATAATCCGCTGCAGCTTGACCGGGCCGAGCTCGCGACGCGGATCAATGCATGTATCGCAGCTGCCGGGTCGAACGGCTTCGCATTCGGTCGGTATGACGAACCGCGATTGATTTACACGGCGGAGGGTTTTCGCGCTGCGCCGCACCCCGCCTCCCGCCGTCGCACGATCCATATCGGCATCGATGTTTTCGCGCCCGCCGATACTGTTATACGGGCGCCGCTTGCCGGTATGGTCACCTCCACGGTTGCGTGTGCGGCCGAGCTTGGGCTCGGCGGCGTCGTCGTATTGCGCCACGACATCGAGGACGACATCTCTTTCTATGCGCTCTACGGCCATCTGAGCCTCGCTTCGGCGGAGGCGCTTAAGGTCGGCCAGGTGGTGCAGGCTGGAGATTTAATTGGCCATGTCGGTGGTGAAGAGGAAAATGGTGGTTGGCCGCCGCACCTGCATTTGCAGGTCGGCCTGTTCGACTTGCCCGGCCCGGAGTGGTTGGGTGTCGTAGATGCCGATCACCGTGCGCTCTGGCGGCAACTCTGTCCTGATCCGGCACCACTGCTGGGCCTCGAGGTCGGCAGCGTAACCGCACCCGCGCTCGATGTTTCTGGCCTTGCGGCGCGGCGTGCTGCGCAGAACCCTGCCAATCTGTCGACGAGCTACGGAAAGCCTCTGGCGTTGCTGCGCGGGTGGGGCACCGTGCTGTTTGACCATGAGGCGCGGCCATTCCTCGACGCGTACAATAATGTCCCCCACGTCGGCCATGCACATCCGCGGGTGACAGCAGCGGTGCATCGACAGATGCGCCAGCTCAACACCAACACGCGCTATCTGCAGCCGATACACGAGACGTACATCGAGGCGCTGGCCGCGCGGCTGCCGGACGGGCTTGATGTGTGTTTTCTCGTGCCATCTGCGAGTGAGGCGAACGAGCTTGCGCTGAGGCTTGCGCGGGCAGCGACGGGCGGACGCGACACCATTGTCTCGGCGGCGGGATACCATGGACATACCTGCGCGGCGATCGACATCTCCGAGTACAAGTTCGCCGGCAAGGGCGGGGATGGAAAAGCCGACTGGGTCCATGTCGTCGATAACCCGGATGTCTATCGGGGGGCGTACTCACGCGATGACCCGGATGCCGGAGAAAAATATGCGGCGCAGGTAGCTGCGGTATGCCATGATCTTGCTGATCGGAGCCGTCAACTCGCCTGCTTCATCAGTGAGCCGTTTCCGAGTGTGGGCGGGCAGCTCGTGCCGGCTCCGGGGTATCTGCGCGCGGTCTACAAGCATGTCCGCGCAGCGGGCGGGCTTTGCATCGCAGATGAAGTGCAGACCGGACTTGGGCGGCTCGGGCGGCATGTTTTCGGATTCGCGCAGCAGCAGGCCGAGCCTGATGTCGTGGTGCTCGGCAAACCGCTCGGGAACGGGATTGCACTCGCGGCAGTCATCACCCGGCGGGCGATCGCCGAGGCGTTCGATACGGGGATGGAGTTTTTCTCCACGTTTGGCGGATCGAGCGTCGCGTGCGCGGCGGGGCTGGCCGTGCTCGAGGTGCTCGACGACGAAGCACTGGGGGAAAATGCCGAGGTGGTCGGCGGTCATCTTCTCGCCGGTCTTGAAGCGCTTGGCGCGAAGACACCGGCCATTGGGGATGTCCGCGGGTTGGGTCTTTTCATCGGCGTCGAGATGATCGACCCCGCAGACGTCGCCGCACGAATACCGTCGCCGCGCCTTGCCGCATACGTCGTCAATGGGCTTCGAGCCCGGCGCGTGTTGATCGGCTCGGACGGGCCGCACAACAACGTCCTGAAAATCCGGCCGCCGCTGTGTTTTTCGCGCGCCGATGCCGATCATCTGCTCAACGCTCTTGCGCAGGTGCTCGACGAAGCTCCCTTCCACGTGTCCGGCGAGGAGATGAAATAAACATGCCGCACGGTTTGTTCGACGACAGTCTCTACCGATTTGCCGAGCCGGAGCCGTCGTACTGGGAAGCGACGGCCGGGCTCTCGCCGGTCGCCGGCACCCCGCTCGACAGCGAGGAGCGCTGCGAGGTGGCAATCATCGGTGGCGGCTACACCGGTCTGTCCGCCGCGCTGCACCTGGCGCGTGATTTCGGCCGGGACGTCCGGGTGCTGGAGGCGGGGCATATCGGTTGGGGTGCGTCGGGGCGGAACGGTGGGTTCTGCTGCATGGGCGGATCTCCGCTCGGTATCGCGACGCAGGCGCGCCGCTACGGCATCGATGAGACGCGCGCCTACTGGCGCATGCAGCGCGAGGCGGTCGAGCTGGTGCGTGACCTCGGCGACGGGGAAGGGATCGATTACGCGCGGCAGGGCGAGGGAGAATATGTCGTCGCGGAACATCCGACGCACTACGCCGACCTGATTGCTGCAGCGGACGCGGCGGAGCGGGTGCTCGGGCACCGCCCGGAAGTGCTGAGCCGCGAAGCATTTCGTGAGCTCGGATACGATGCACCGCATCAGCATGGTGCGTTGCTCGAAGCGCCGTCGTTCGGGCTTCATCC
>JBCBJG010000053.1:0-14352 GCA_038523655.1 Pseudomonadota bacterium
CCTGCTCGACCTTGATGTCGGGGTCGATGCCCTTTGCCTGGATCGACCGGTTAGACGGCGTGTAGTAGCGCGCGGTCGTCAAACGAATTGCCCCGTTCTGGCCGAGCGGGATGATCGTCTGCACCGACCCCTTACCGAACGAGCGCGTGCCGATCACGGTGGCCCGTTTGTGGTCCTGCAGCGCGCCGGCAACGATTTCGGATGCCGAGGCCGACCCGCCGTTGATCAGCACGACGATTTTCTTTCCGTCGGTCAGATCGCCGGCACGGGCGTTCGAGCGCTGTGTCTCTTCTTTGTTGCGACCGCGGGTGAGGACGATCGCACCTTCGTTGAGGAACGCGTCGGAGACAGAGATCGCCTGATCGAGCAGACCACCGGGATTGTTCCGGAGGTCGACGATGTAGCCTTTAAGCTCCGTGTCGCCTGCTTCCTTCTTGATCTTTGCAAGCGCGGTCTTGAGGTTCGCGAAAGTCTTTTCGTTGAAGGTCGAAACGCGGACATAGCCGACGTCCTTTTCCACCCGGCTGCGCACCGGATTGATCCGGATAACGTCCCGCGTGATTTTGATCTTGAGCGGTTCCGCGACGCCTTTGCGGACAATCGACAGCGTCACGGTCGAATTGACCGGGCCGCGCATCCGCTCCACCGCTTTCTCGAGCGTCAGCCCGGTGATGTCTTTGCCATCGAGTTCGGTGATCAGATCGCCAGAAAGCAGGCCGGCTTCTTCCGCCGGTGTCCCCTCGATCGGCGCGACGACCTTCACGATGCTGTCTTCCATCGTGACCTCGATACCGAGACCGCCGAATTCGCCGCGGGTCTGCACCTGCATGTCCCGAAACGTCTTGGCGTTCATGAACGAGGAGTGCGGGTCGAGCGAGGCGAGCATGCCGTTGATCGCCGTCTCGATGAGCTGCTCGTCATCGGGCTTTTCGACGTAGTCCGCACGCACGCGCTCGAGCACGTCGCCGAATAGGTCAAGCTGTTTATAGATCTTCGCGTTCGCGGCGTTTGCGGACTGGCTCCGCGCCACGTTGAAGACGGTTGTGCCCGCCGCCAACACGGCGAACACCATACACGCCCAGAACGAGAATTCCGATTTCCGCATGTCGTCGCCTCGGTTGCTGATTATCCGGACCGGGTGGCCCACCATGGATCGGGATTTATCGGTCGACCCTTATACCGAAATTCGATGTAGAGGATCGGCGCGTCGGACTTTGCCCGTGCGCCGGCTTTCGGTGTCGCGGCGCGCATTTTCCCAACGGGTTCTCCGGCGAGCACAAATTGCCCGATCCTGACGTTGATGCGCTCCATTCCGGCTAAGAGAACATGATAGCCACCGCCCGCATTTATGATCAATAGCTGGCCATAACTGCGGAACGGGCCCGCATATACGATCCAACCATCGTTCGGTGACGTGACTTGGGCGCGTGCGCGCGTCTCGACCGCGATCCCCTTTGCAGGTCCGCTGCCAACACGCGTTTTGCCTCCGAAGCTGAAAATGCGCCGGCCGGATGCTGGTCGGACCAGCCGCCCTTTTGCGCGTGCGAACGGGATCGACGGCTTGAGGCGGCCCGGGTTGGCGCGCCGCGTTCGGCCGCGCGCGACCTGCGTCTCGGTCGTAGCGTCAGGCAGGGTTCGACGGCGCGCTGCGGGCGCGTCAGCGGGAGGTGCGGTACGTTCTGGCCGACGACCCGGTGGGGCCGGAGCGGGTGTTTCGTCCGCCGGTCTCGCTGTCTCCGGCACGGGGTTCGTCGGGGGCAGCAGCGCGATGTCGGTTTCCTGCTGCTTGCGTCTTAGCGCATCGGCGCGTCGTGCCGCCTCTGCGCGTTC
The DNA here is from genome assembly GCA_038523655.1 of Pseudomonadota bacterium. Taxonomy (GTDB): domain Bacteria; phylum Pseudomonadota; class Alphaproteobacteria; order Rhizobiales; family CALHAX01; genus CALHAX01. The sequence goes on from JBCBJG010000053.1 coordinate 1,831, forward strand.
GCGGCGGGCTAACTCGCGCTCGTACTCGCCGAGCTTGGTGTACTTCTCGACCGTCTTGTCGAGTTCGTCGATCAGGTCGCCGAGGTTGCGTACGTTGCGGGCCTGCGACTCCGCGACCCGGCGGATTTCGTCGAGCTCTTGCTGGGTTTGGCGGACGGCGACATCCTTCGTGTGCAGCAGATCGTCGAGCCGGTCTTCGGCCTGTGCCAGCAAGGTATTCTGCTCGCGCAGGCGTTTGCCCTGCGTTTTGATTTCGGTGGCGACGCGGTCGAGGTCCTGCAGACGGTCATTGAGGGCAACGGCCTTGTCGCGAAGTTCAGGAAAGACCGTCGACAACAGCATGGCGCTGCGGACCATTTCGAGCGCATCACGCCGCTTGGTCATCATCACGGGCGGCGGATTGCGGCCCATCCGCTGAAGCGCGGCGAGCAGCTCGGCAATCGTCCGCTGCTGACGGACGAGCGAGCCGGTGATGAGCTGACGCTGTTCGCCGAGCTCGGCGAGCCGGTCCTCGATCTCAGACAGCCGAGTTTCGCCCGACTGAACGCGCCGCGCCATGTCGATGAGTTGCGCGTTGAGGTCAGCGCGCTCCGCTTCGGCGAGTTGCAGCGAACTGCGCACTTGGCGCTCGCGTGCGCGGGTTTGCTCAAGGGTCTCCCGGCTGGAGCGTAAGCGGGTGTCGGCGCTCTCGCGCTGCTGGTTCGTGCGCTCGACGATCGCGTCCGAGGTGGACTGGGCGTCAGCCGCAGACGGGAGAACGAGCGTTATAAGCGCGACAGCCAGCATGGCCGCGGCGGCGGGAAGATATCGGGGTAGGAAAACGAGACCGTGGAGACGCGCCGACGAGGATGAGACCGTGCGCGCGCAAGCCGGACCCGCCGCATTGCCTCGTGCTGTCGATGCCCGATCGTTCACTTAAGGTGTTCCTGCCTTGATGATCATCGCGGAATGCGGGCGAATCGGCGTCGCGCGACTATGGCGTTCGCGTTGCGCAAACCTAAGGGCTTTTTCGAGGACAAGGCGGGGCTTTTGTGGCGCTGCCTCGTGCGTGTCGCAGTTGTGGCGGTCCCAGCGCGAACGACAGCGTCCCGCGGCGATCATGCACGATCACGCGCGATGATACGGGTGGCCGGCGAGGATCGTCGTCGCGCGGTAGAGCTGTTCAAGCAAAACCGCACGCGCCAAGCCGTGGGGCATCGTCATCGGTCCGAGCGCGAGCAACGCGTCGGCGCGGGTGCGCAAGGCCGCATCGTGCCCGTCCGGACCGCCGATGGCGAAGGCCAGGTCAGAAGTCCCGGCGTCGCGCCAGGCGGCGAGCGTTCCAGCGAACGCCTGGGAGGTCTGCGATTTGCCGCGTTCGTCCAGCGCTACCAATTTTGCGCCGGGTGGAAGCGCTCCGATAATCCGGGTCGCCTCTTCAGTGCGTCGGGGGTCAAGCGCAGCATGGTTAGCTTCGCGGAATTCCCGCGTGTCGCATGCGGTGATGCCGACCGCTCGGCCAGTCTGGCGGATCCGATCCCGGTAACGGTCGCAAAGCTCCGCTTCGGGGCCACGGCCGATGCGTCCGATCGCGATGATGGTCAGTCGCACGTGGTTGCAGCCGGTTAGACGGCAGGGTCGCGGTCGCCTTGGTCGTTATCTGCGACCTCCACCGCGTCGGCCTCGTCCGCGCCGGCGTCAGGAACTGCAGGTGCCTGCCACATCTTTTCGAGCTTGTAGAAGTCGCGCACCTCGGGCCTGAAGACGTGAACAATGACGTCGCCTACATCGACGAGGACCCAGTCGCAGGCAGGCAGGCCCTCGATCCGAGCGCGGCCATAACCCGCCTCTTTCAGCTTGCGCGCGAGTTGGTCTGCAATCGCGCCGACGTGGCGTTCCGAACGACCGGACGCGATGATCATGTGATCGCCGATCGCCGTTTTGCCCTTCAGATCGATGCTGACAACATCCTCGGCCTTGGCGTCATCGAGGCATGTCGAGACGATATCGAGGAGCGCTTCGCCGCCAGCGAGATCTGCCGACGACCGGTCATGCTGCAGAGCGCCGCTGGATGCGGGCTGCGGTTGCTGTGGCATGTAGCGGAAGTTTCCTTTCCAGCCAGCGTGTGGTGCGACGCCGTTGGCCGCCGGGATGATCCTGACGGCGCGGCCATGCACGTGGCCGATGTTCCCAAATGCGCGCCCTGCGTGCAAGCGCCTCCGTTGCCCGTCAACTGGTCATGTCGCCCGGATGTTCCGGCTTGCGAAGGGCGGTCGACGACAACGGCGAAAGCGGAATATCAAGAATGGTCCATGCCGGTGGGCGCGCGGTCAGGATCAAGGCCGCGTCACGCGTCGGCACGCGGGCTTGGGCAAGCGCATGCGCCGCCGGCGAAGCGACCCCGGCCAGCCGCGTTTGGGGGCGGTCGAGGACGGCAATCGGCATCGTGTTCGCGATCGTGCGCCAGCGATCCCAACGATGAAACATGGCGAGGTTGTCGCCGCCCATGAGCCAGGTGAACCGAGTGCCGCGCGTCCTCCGTTGAACCTCGGCGAGGGTGTCTGCCGTGAAGCGTGCTCCGATCTTGCGCTCGAACAGCGTGATGGCAATGCGCGGATGACAGGCGCATGCTGCAGCCGCGATGGCGCGGTCCTCGACCCGAGGGAGATCGTCGTTTTGCTTCAGTGGGTTACCCGGCGTCACGATCCACCATACGGCGTGCAGGCGCAGGCGTTTAAGGGCTTCGCAGCTGATATGGCGATGCCCACCGTGAGGGGGATTGAACGATCCGCCGAGCAGGCCGATCCGCTGTCCTGGTGCGTGCGGTGGCAGCCCGTCGTGGATTGCAGACGGCATGGCACATGCGTTCATGTGGTGATGGGGGTCGCCGGATCTGCGGTCAGGTAGTCACGCCGATCGTCGGCGAAGATCGTCTGGCCGATCTTAAGGCCGGATGGGTCGTCGATGGCGCCGGCCATGACGCTGACGCGCTCGGTTCCGTCGCGGCGCCAGAATAGACTGGAGCCACACCGTTGGCAGAATCCACGCTCGGCGACATCCGATGAGCGATACCAGCGCAGTTCGGCGTTCGGGTCGTCGATGGTGAGACCGGCGGTATCGACCTGCGTCGCGGCGACCGCATGGCCGGTCCATTGAGCGCACTGCGTGCAGTGGCAGACGATCACGTCCCGCAGGGGCGGGGTCAGCGTGAACCGGACGCTGCCGCACAGGCATTGCCCGGTGATACGTGGGGCCGGATCCTGGTGTTCCTTTTGTACCGCGTGGTCAGCCCCAGCGGTCATGGGCGGACCTGCCCGGAGCCGCGAACCACATATCGGAAGGTGGTCAATTGTTCGATGCCGACTGGGCCACGCGCGTGGAGTTTTCCCGTTGCGATACCGATCTCTGCGCCCATGCCAAACTCGCCGCCGTCGGCAAACTGCGTCGATGCATTCCACAGCGTAATGGCGCTGGCGCTTTTCGCCAAAAACACTTCTGCGGCGCGGTGATCCTCGGTGATGATCGCTTCGGTATGACCTGAGCCGTACGTCGCAATGTGGACCAGCGCGCCGTCCATGTCGTCGACGACGCGCACGGCGATGATGGCGTCGAGAAACTCCGTCGCCCAATCGTCCGCTGTTGCCGCTTCGAGCCCGTCGTACAGTTCGCGGACGGTGCCATCGCCGCGGATCGTGCACCCTGCTTCGATGAGTGCATGCAGGACGCCTGGAAGGTCGTCGATAAAGCCGCGGTCGACCAACAGCGTTTCTGCGGCGCCGCAAATGCCGGTCCGACGCATTTTCGCATTCACGACGATCGTCTTCGCCATCTCCGGATCGGCATCGGCGTGGAGGTAGACGTGGCAGTTTCCGTCGAGGTGGGCGAACACCGGGACGCGCGCTTCAGCCTCGATCCGCTCGACCAATGAGCGCCCGCCGCGTGGAACGATCACGTCGATCGCGCCGTCGAGCCCGCTAAGCATTAGGCCAACCGCATCTCTGTCCGGCACCGGGACGACCTGCACGGCGTGGATCGGCAGACCGGCCTCGGCGAGCCCCGCGTGCAATGCGCCTTCGATGGCGCGGGCCGTGCGCAGACTGTCCGCTCCACTCCGCAGGATGCAGGCATTGCCGGCGAACAGGCAAAGCGCGGCGGCATCGGACGTCACGTTCGGTCGGCTCTCGTAGATGACGCCGATAACGCCGAGTGGCTGGCGCACCCGCGCAATCTGCAGTCCGTTGGGGCGCTCCCACTCCGCGATCGTTCGGCCAACGGGATCTTCCAGCTCGGCGATTTCGTGGAGGCTTTGTGCCATTCCCGCGATGCGCTGGTCGTTGAGCGCGAGACGATCGAGAAAGGCTGCCGGTCGGCCGGCCTGCTCGGCATCCGCCATATCAGCTTGGTTGGCTTCGAGGATCACCGGCGCGCGGGTGCGTAGCGCGTCGGCCATCTGGATCAGAGCGCGGCGTTTCACGGCCGTCGGAGAGAGCGCCAGGGTGGCGGCTGCGCTGCGGGCAGCAGTGCCGATCTGACGCATGGTTGCGCCAATGTCTGCGTCAGCCGACGGCGGTGTTTTGGGATGCGCCGTGACGCGGGAGGCGATATTCATGGAACTGCTCTTCGGCAGACGCGCGATCGTGCGCGGCAAGCTTCGGTGTCCGGTGTGTACGCAACGCACTGGCCGCCCGTACAGGATGTCTCTGGCATGACACAGCACTTTGCATCGGACAACTATGCCGGGATCTGCCCGCCTGCGCTGGCATCGCTGCTGGAAGCCAATGGCTCAGGGCATGCACCGGCCTATGGCGACGACGATTGGACGGCGAAAGCCTGCGATGCGATCCGCGAACTGTTCGAGACCGATGCGCAGGTGTTTTTCGTCTTCAACGGAACGGCGGCGAACTCGCTCGCGTTGGCATCACTCTGCCAGTCCTACCACTCGGTGATTTGCCACCAGATCGCACACGTCGAGACCGACGAGTGCGGCGCGCCGGAATTTTTCTCCGGCGGCTCGAAGATCCTCGTTGGTCAATCGGAGAACGGTAAGCTTACGCCGGACATCATCCACGAGCTCGTTACCCGACGCAGCGACGTCCACTACCCGAAGCCCAAGGCCGTGACGATCACCCAATCCACGGAGTGCGGTACGGTCTACAGCGTCGAGGATGTTCGGGCGATCGCGACGATGGCCAAGCGCCACGACCTCAAGGTGCATATGGACGGCGCGCGATTTGCGAATGCGGTCGCGTCGCTCGATGTCCCGCCCGCCGAAATCACCTGGCGATCCGGGGTCGATGTGTTGAGTTTCGGAGGGACGAAAAACGGTCTGCTCGCCGGCGAGGCCGTCGTGTTTTTCAAAAAAGAGCTCGCAGAAGATTTCGATTTCAGGCTGAAGCAGGCCGGTCAGCTCTGCTCTAAAATGCGGCTCATGGCGGCGCCGTGGATCGGGCTGATCAAGGACGGCGTTTGGCTCGATAACGCTCGCCATGCCAACGCGATGGCGGAGCGGCTGCGCCAGGGGATCGCGGACCTTCCCGGGGTTCGGGTCATGTTCGAGCGGCAGGCGAATGTCGTGTTTGCCGAGCTTTCCAAGGATGTCCAGGCGGGGCTGCGTGATCGGGGATGGAAATTCTATACGTTCATCGGCGAGGGCGGATGCCGGCTGATGTGCGCTTGGGATACCAAGGAAGAAACGGTCGATCAGTTCATCGCCGATCTCTCCGAAATCACGCAGCTGCGGGAAGCTGCGGAATAATCTCCGTTTATCGCGGTATCCGCGCGGCGGGCCCTGGTAAGGCGCGATAGCTTCACCAGAAGTTGTCGCCGTGGCCGTCGTGGGGGCACCGGGTTGTACCCGGCGTGTCCTCCACGGGTCGCGCTCTTTGCCTGTTCTTTTGGGCGCCTCTGCGCTCGGGTTGCGGTTGCGCACCCCGCGAATTTTCCCAATCGGACAAGGTGTGACCCGCATCACATTCGGTCGTGTCCGCCTCTGACATGGTCTCCTCAACAGCAACGAACACCTCGTTCCAAGGAGACAACAAATGAAAAAGTCGATCCTCACCGCCGTTATCGCCGCTACGATCTCGATGACGGCAATTGCCGGCGCAGCCACGGCAAACCCGACGTTTGGCCTCACGGTCGGTGGCGGCCAGGTGAACCCCTTCGCTGACAAAGGCGGCAACTAGGTCGTTGCGCCGGATGACGGCGAACGGCGGGCTGACCTCCCCTCCTCCCCCCGCTCTCGCCGTTGTTCGACGCACATTTCGTCACCGAAAGCTGGAAAGGAGACGCAATCGATAAACCTCTCTTGATCTCCCTCCTCCCTCTCGAACCGTCCGTACTGCCCGGCTCCCTCCCCGGCGGTGCGGGCGGTTCTTGCGTTTGGCGCGTCCAAATTCGTGGCAGTAGCTCCATGGGATCGCCGCAAAGTCGTGTGGACTGAGAGCGCCTGGTTTTCCCGCCCTTCACTTGGCCGGCGAACATCGGCCCACAGTTTGCTCATGCAGCGTGCAGGTAGCTCCCGTGTTCAAGAAAGACGCTGATATGCGCACGATCATCGATGCGGAAACAACGCTGACCGGCCGGATCGAAGGGTTTGGGCTGCTCGAGGTGCGCGGAACGGTCGAGGGAGATGTCGCGGTTGATCAGCTTCTGGTCACGCCGGGTGGCACCGTCGTCGGGCAGACGATCTGCCGTGAAGCGACGATTTCCGGAACGCTGCAGGGCGAAGTGACCGTCTCCGGTCTGCTCGATATCGGGGCGACAGGCGTCGTGGCGGGGAGCGTGACCTACGGGACGCTTCAGCTTTCCCGCGGTGGTGACCTTGATGCGCGCGTGCGGAATATTCCCCCAACGATCGTCGGTGATCTGGAAGTCGAGGTGGCGCGCGGCGCTGCGGTGACGATCACGACGGAGGATCTGAGCGCGCTTGATCCGGACGATGCTGCAGAGGATGTCCGGTTTCGTGTGGCGCGCGTTGATGCTGGATTTATCGCGCTCGCCGATGCGCCGCAGACCCGGATCGATACGTTTTCCAAGGCCGACCTGCAGTCCCGGCGGGTTCGTTTCGTCCACGACGGGGCGGCGCCGGGCCTTACTGGAGCCAAAGCTGGTTTCCTTGTCGCCGCGTCTGATGCATCGGGCGGGACGTCGGGTGCCCCGGTCCGCGTGGCCGTGCGCGTCAGCTAGTTTTCGCAGGGTTCCGGAATTGCGTAGCTCGCTCGGTAACGGCCCGCGCTAGCCAGCGCCCGGCTGTCGTTTGACGAACCGGCGGAACGCAGCAAGCGTGCGGTGCGAGACATGGTGCTCGATCCCCTCCGCGTCGGCTTCCGCCGTTTCGGGATCGACGCCGATCGCGATGAGGAAAGACCGGACCAGTTCGTGGCGTTCACGCGCCTCGCGGGCAAGCTGACGACCGGCTGGTGTCAGGGCGACGTCGCGATACGGTTCGATGCGCACGAGTTCGTGCCGCTGCAGGCGACGTAGCGTGTTGTTCACCGTCGCGCTCGTGACACCGAAACGTTCCGCCAGCTCGCCGACGCGCGCTACCCCGTGACGATCGATCAGCTCGGCAATCAGCTCGACATAATCCTCCGCGGTTTCCGATTGGTGCGCCTCTCGGACACGGCGAAAATTCTCGGCGCGCTGCGCAATTTCTGCTGCGGCACTTTCGCGTGCGGAACTCATGATCCGTCCCATTCTTCTTTCTCGAGGTCGGCGTAGCGTGCTCGGCAGTTGACGTCAAAGTTAGCCGTGGCTAACTCGGAGGTCAAAGACGGGCCGGTGGTGTGGCGATCCCGGTTGGTTGATCTGTGCCCCTCGGTCCGCTTGCGCGACATGTGTTTCGGGAAAGGAAGGATCTCATGACGTTAGCAAGATTTGCGGCGGGGACGCGGTACGCGTTCCTTCGATGGTTTTCTGTTGCGATGCTGATTGCCGGGCTCGGTCTGCTTGCAGGTTGTGCGAACGACACCGAGACGCAGACAGGGGCCGAGGCGGAGAGCGGTGCGAAGAAGTTCAAGGTGCTTACGACCTTCACGGTCATTGCAGACATTGCACGCAACGTTGCCGGCGACGCGGCCGAAGTGGTTTCGATCACCAAGCCCGGGGCCGAGATTCATGACTACCAGCCGACGCCGGGTGATCTGGTGAAAGCGCAAAATGCCGATCTTGTCATTTGGAACGGGCTAAATCTCGAGCGCTGGTTCGAGCGCTTTTTCGAAGGTGTGCGTGATGTGCCGAGCATTGTTGCAAGTGAGGGCGTCACGCCGATCAATATCGATCGGGGGCCATATTCCGGCAAACCCAACCCGCATGCCTGGATGTCACTCGATAGCGCGCTGATCTACGTCGAGAACATCCGTCGTGCGCTCGCCAAGCACGATCCGGCGAATGCCGAGACCTACGCGGCGAATGCTGCGGCGTTTGCGGAGAAAATAAAGGCAACGATCGCGCCCCTTCGCCAGCGGCTTGCGCAAATCCCAGAGGGGGATCGGTGGCTGGTCACGTCCGAGGGCGCCTTCAGCTATCTCGCGCGGGACTTCGGGCTGAAGGAACTCTACCTCTGGCCCATCAACGCGGCTGAACAGGGTACGCCGCAGCAGGTGAAGCGCGTGATCGATACGGTGCGGGAGGAAAACATCCCGGTCGTCTTCAGTGAGAGTACGATCTCGGACCGGGCAGCGCGGCAGGTCGCGTCTGAGACGGGTGCGCGATATGGGGGTGTTCTCTACGTCGATAGTCTTTCGCAGGCGGATGGCGCCGTGCCGACCTATCTCCGGCTCCTCGAAGTCACCGTGCAGACGATCGCGGACGGGTTCACCGCATGACGCGGCCTCTGGCCGACAATTTATCTTCTGATCGCTCAGTCGATGCGCTCCCGCGTACCCGCGAAGGTTCGCGCGGGGAGCAAGACGCACAAGCAGCGCAACCAATGCTTCGGGTCGATGGGGTCACCGTCACCTATCGCAACGGGACACAAGCGTTGGTGGACGCGCGGTTCGCGCTCGGGCGGGGGACGATCTGCGGGCTCGTCGGGATCAACGGATCGGGCAAGTCGACCCTCTTCAAGGCGATCATGGGGTTCGTGGAGCCCCGCAGTGGTTCGGTCACGATCGACAGCCGACCGACGCGCGAAGCGATGGCCGACAACCGGGTCGCATACGTGCCGCAAGCGGAGGAGGTGGATTGGAATTTCCCCGTACTGGTCGACGACGTGGTGATGATGGGCCGGTACGGCCACATGGGGTTCCTGCGTCGGCCCGGGCGCGCGGATCGCGAGGCCGTGGCGGTCGCGCTCGAGCGGGTGCACATGAGCGATTACCGCGGGCGCCAGATCGGGGAGCTTTCAGGAGGCCAACGCAAACGCGTTTTTCTGGCGCGCGCGTTGGCACAGGAGGGTGAACTGATCCTGCTCGACGAGCCATTCACTGGCGTCGATGTGCAGACTGAACATGCGATCATCGACTTGCTGGGTGAGCTGCGTGACGACGGGCGGGTCATGCTGGTCTCGACGCACAACCTCGGTAGCGTGCCGGATTTTTGCGACGAGGTCGTCCTGATCAATCGAACGGTGCTAGCAGCCGGGCCGGTGCGGACGACGTTCACACAAGCTAATCTCGAGAAGACGTTCGGCGGCGTTCTTCGTCACTTCCGCCTCGACGGGAACGATCTCCACGACGACGAGGATGCCCGCGGCGTGACGGTCCTCACGGACGACGAACGGCCGGTCATTTTTTACGGCGAACAGGAGCAGCCGGACGGGCCGCGCAAACGCCGCCGCGACGGGGGCGGTACTCCGTGATCGCAGAGCTGCTCGTCCCGTTCAGCTATGCCTACATGGTGAAAGCGATCGCGATCAGCATGCTGGTCGGTGCGACCTGCGCTTTTCTCTCCGCCTACCTCATGCTGAAGGGGTGGTCGCTAATGGGAGATGCGTTGGCGCACGCGGTCGTCCCCGGGGTGGCGGGCGCCTACGTGCTTGGGCTGCCCTTCGCGGCGGGTGCGTTCATCGCGGGGCTGCTGGCGGCCGCGGGCATGTTTGTGATCCGTCAGGTCACGCGGCTGCGGGAGGACGCGATCATCGGGCTCGTGTTCACCGCGTTTTTTGCGGCGGGCCTGTTCATTGCGTCGATCTACCCGACTTCCGTCAGCGTTCAGACGATCATCATGGGCAACGTGCTTGCGATTCCGGATGCGGAGGCTTTGCAAGTTACGATCATCTGCTTCGTCTGCCTGCTGGTGCTCGCTGCGACCTGGCGCGACCTCATGCTGATCTTTTTCGATGAAGGCTACGCGCGCACGACGGGACTGCGTGTGGATGCGCTGAAGATCATGTTTTTTGCTTTGCTCGCGGCAGCGACCGTCGCCGCGTTGCAGACTGTCGGCGCGTTTCTGGTCATCGCGATGGTCGTGACGCCGGGCGCGACGGCCTACCTTCTGACAGACCGGTTCGGCGTGCTGCTCATTGTCAGTGTGGCGCTGGGCGCGGGGACGGCTGCGATCGGCGCCTATGTGAGTTTCTTTCTCGATGGTGCGACGGGCGGGCTGATCGTCTGTTTGCAGACGCTTGTCTTTCTCGCAGCGTTCGTCTTTGCGCCGAAGCATGGCCTGCTCGCAGGACGTCGTGCGGCGGAGAAAAAGATAGGTGAGGCCCAGATCGGTGCGGCCCGGATGGGTTCGGCACGGATAGCTGCGGCACGGGTCGACGCGGCAAGCGAAGCAGATGCGGATGAGCGCTCGCGCGAGGTCGTGTCGCGATGATCGAGCTGATTTTCGCTCCCTTTTCGTATCCGTTCATGGTCAAGGCGCTCGTCGTTGCGCTCGCGGTTGCCTGCGTCTCGGCGGTGCTCTCTTGTTATCTGATCCTCAAGGGGTGGGCCTTGATGGGGGATGCGGTTTCGCATGCCGTGTTTCCGGGCCTCGTCCTCGCAGCGATCTTTGGCGTTCCGCTGCTGATCGGCGCGTTTCTCGCCGGGCTCTTCTCTGCGGTTGCGACAGGCTATCTCGATGCGAACAGCCGTGTGCGCGAGGATACGGTGATGGGCGTGGTGTTTTCCGGCATGTTTGCGCTCGGGATCGTGCTCTTCACGCAGTTCGACGTGGACCAGCACATCGATCACATCCTTTTCGGGAACCTGCTCGGGCTGAACACGCGGGACATCGTCGAAACGCTGCTGATCAGCGCGGTCACGCTGGGGCTCGTGCTGGCGCGGCGGCGAGACTTGATGCTCTATTGCTTCGATCCGCAGCACGCAAAGGCGATCGGCCTGCCGGTCGGCCTGCTGCACTATGGGTTGCTGAGCGTGCTTTCGCTGGCGATCGTGGCGTCACTAAAGGCGGTCGGCATCATTCTCGTCATCGCGATGCTGATCGGGCCGGGGGCGACGGGGTTCATGGTAGCGCGACGCTTTGATGCGATGCTGCTGGTTGCCGTTGCCTCCGCGGTTGGCGCAAGCGTCTTCGGCCTCCTCGTCAGCTTTCATGTCGACAGCGCGACAGGTCCGACGATCGTGCTGCTGCAGGCGGCATTTTTTCTCCTCGCGCTCGGCTGGTCGCGTGTGCGTAACGCGCGGCCGTCGCCCAGGGGTCGGCGGGCCGCGCATAACGAGTACGGATGCCGTTGCGGTCCGTGAACGCTCTCAAAGCCCGAGTTTCATGCCGTCGTGCGAAGCGGTGAAGCCGAGCGTCTCATAAAAGCGCCGGGCGTCGGCACGGGTGCGGTCCGTCGTCAGCTGGACCAGGCGGCAGCCACGGGCGCGGCACTGCTCGATCGCCCAGCGAACGAGCGTTCGGCCGAGGCCAAGGCCGCGTGCCGAGGCGGCGATCCGGACGCTCTCGATCTGACCGCGCCATGCACCACAGTGTGAGAGACCGGGAATAAAACTCACCTGCATGCAGCCGATGACGACGTTGTCGCGCGTCGCGACGGTGAGGAGATGGTTCGGATCTGCGGAGAGTGCAGCGAACGCTTCGTCATAGGCCGCGTGCCGCGGTGGGCCCGGCGCTTCGCGGCGCTTGCCGAGCGGATCATCGGCGAGCAAATCGACAATCGCTTGCAGGTCGTCGGTGACCGCTTCACGGATCTCGATTGCACCGCGCTTGACGTCGACCGTCTCCCGGTCAGTCGTCTCCATAATGGACCATGGGTCGTTCGCCTGCCGTGCGGATGTTTTCCGCGGCCTCCGCAAGCTCGCGCGCAATCGTATCGAGATGCCCGGCGAAGGCGTCACGGTCGTCGACGAAATCGCTTTCGGAGATCAGACGGTCGAGGCGTTCGCGGCCGATCCATGCAGCGTGGCGGGTATACTCGCTCGTTGCCACGTGCTGGGGGTCGGCGAGGAAGAGCTGGTCGAAGCGGGTGAAGTCCGGGAAGTGGACGTCGGCCGGTACGTAGCCGTTGACGAGGGTGATGCGCTCGCCCGGTGCGTCGAGGCGGCGGGCGCGGTGCACCACCATGTTGCCCTGCTGCAAGACAGCATATCCGGCGCCCGGGAGATCAGGCGATACGACCCGGTGTTGCGGAATTGACTTTCCGTCCGCCCG
>JBCBJG010000054.1:0-14265 GCA_038523655.1 Pseudomonadota bacterium
CTGATCGGCGATATTTCGCAGCCGCGTGGGGGGCCGATGCTTTCCGGTCACCGCAGCCATCAGGTGGGGCTCGATGTCGATATCCGGTACGAGGCCAAACCGAACCGGCCGCTGTCGGCCTACGAGCGCGCAACGATCTCCGGCTATCGGCTCGCCGGGCCGCGGGATACGGAGGTCAATGAGAATTGGAAGCGTGGGCATGAGCGCGTGCTGCGGATCGCGGCGAAGGACCCGCGGGTTCAGCGCATTCTCACGCATCCGTCCGTGAAGAAGAAACTCTGCGAGACCGTGAGGGGTGATCGATCATGGTTGCGCAAGGTCCGGCCCGTGTTCGGGCACAACTACCATTTTCACATCCGCCTTTTCTGTCCGAGGGGCACGCCCGGCTGTCGGGCGCAGAAGGCCGTGACGCGCGGTGACGGGTGCGGGAAATCGCTCGACTACATGTTGAAGCGGGTTGCCGGAAAGATTCGCCCGCCTGCGCGGCCCAAACCGAAGCCGGGCGCGAAACCGTGGATCCATTCGATCGATAAACTGCCGGCAGCGTGTCGCACCATTCTGACCGTGGACCGGCCGCAACTGCTCGCCCGGTCGGTGGCACCGCGGGGCGGGCGCGCGCCGCGGCCCGTGCGCAACCCGGTGCGTCGTTGATCGTGCACGCGGCGCGATGAGTATCGTCGTCACGGGCGCGACCGGCCGGATCGGGCGGGTGGTCATGCGGTTGCTCGCGCAGACAGGCGTGCCTGTGCATGTCCTGACGCGCCGCTTCGCCGAAGCGGAAGATTTGTTCGCCGAGACAGCGACGATCCACGAATGGCATCCGCTCACCGCGCCGCCCCCGGGCGCAGCGCTCAAAGACGCGGAAGTGGTGCTGCATCTGGCGGGTATGCCGGTCACCGGACGCTGGAGCGGTGCGCGTGCCGCACAGATCGCGCGTTCGCGGATCGTCTCGACAGGCCGGCTCGTTTCCGCGCTGAAGGAGCGGCGCATCCGCTTCGTCAGCGCATCCTCGTTCGGCATCTATCCGGGTGTGCACGGGGAGGAATATCCTGACGATGCCGAACTGGCGGCACCGGTCAACGCGGTGCAGAAGATGATGCAGGACTGGGAGCGGACCGCGCTCGACGCACGACGGGGTGGCGCAAGCGTTGCGATCGCACGGTTCGGGATGGTCTGTGGGCCGGCTGATCGCTCACAGCGCCCACTTTTCCCCCACGCGATCGCGGCGGCGTGTGCCCGCGGCCGTGGTCTTGCGTTCGGTGACGCGTCGGCGCGGGTGCCGGTGATCGATGTGGATGATGCGGCGCGGCTCGCGATCTTCCTGGCGAGCGCACCGGATATCGAGGGGCCGGTCAATGTGGTGGCCCCGACGCCGATCACACGCGGAGAAATAAACGAAGCGATCAAGACGGCCTGCGGGAGAGGACCGCGCGTGGCGGTACCGAACTGGATGGCGCGCGCGATGCTCGGTCCCTCCGCCTCTTTGACGCTCGGCAGCTATGATGTGCGGGCCCACAGGGCGATGGCGGCGGGCTTCAAGTTCGCGATGCCGGATGGTCGCCAGGTGGTTGCGGAGGCGCTGAGGAACGCGGCCTCCGAGGCGGTCGACGATCGCTCCGAGCGACAGGCGGCGGACCGCGCGGTGCAAGCGTAAAGCCCGTGGGGCTGGCGCGGCCGGTCATCCGATAATGGCGTTGGTCAGCGCATCCCAAGTTCGAGCCAGGGTCGCCTGCTAAGAGCTCACAGACGGTATCCGCGTGGGCCGCTTAGGCAATGCCGAGCGCCGCCTTTCGCTTCGCGGCCCATGCGCCAATCAGCCGGTCTGCGACGATCCCAAGCGCTGCGATCCCGAGCCCGGCCATCACACCGCGCCCCGCGTCGCTCGACGGCAACGCGCGATAAATCTCCTGACCGAGATCGGTGCCGCCAATCAGTGCGGTAATCGCCGTCATTGCAAGCGCCATCATGATGGTCTGGTTCACGCCGAGCATGATCTCCGGCAGCGCAATCGGAAGGCGAACCTTCCAGAGCTGCTGCATCGGCGTGGCGCCGGACATGCCCGCCGCCTCCAGCGTTACCTCTGGAATGCGCTTGAGCCCGAGGTAGGTGTACCGAACCGCCGGTACCATCGCATACGGGATGATCGCAAAAATGATCGCCAGCTCGCCGACGCGAAACAGCATGATCGCGGGAATGAGATAGATGAAGGAGGGAAATGTTTGCAGCGTGTCGCAGATGAACAGCACGATCTTCGATGAGCGGATGAGACGGGCAATCACCACGCCGGTCACCGCGCCGGTGAGAAAGCCGGTCAGCGCGCCTTCAGTTGCCGCGCCGGCCGCACCGAACACCGCGAAGATACTGCCGATGAGGAGTGCGCCGATAATATCTCCCGTGGTGACCCGCGGGGTAAGCAGTGGCATGTCCTGCGTCGCGGTGATCCCGACGGTTATGCCGATGGCGGCGCAGAGGACCAGCGCGCTGGAGACATAATAGAAGGTCGTGAGCGCAAACTCCCAGTTGCCGATCATGACGATCGCGAAGAACAGCAAACCGCCGGTCAATGCTGCAAGTGACCAGCCGCCGAGCCGCCAGCCGAGGGCGCCGACGCCGGCCACGGCCGCGACCCACGGGATCGACTGATAAAACTCCCTGAGCGGGATCAGCACGTTCACGGTGATCACATCGCGCACGGGGCGAATGTAGTCGATCAGCGAATAGGTGAACGTCTTGATAACTTTATCGAACTCGAGCGCGTCATTACGGTCAATCAGCAGGTAGTCACGGCGTAGACTCGCGAGGTTGCGGGCGCTGTCGAACTTGAACCATTCGTAGAGCGGTTCGATCCGGAAAGTCGCGAGCACGATCGACACGAGAAATAGCCCGCCGAACGCCAGCAGATGCGCGTGTTCGCGCACAAACCCTTTGTCGTCGTGATGTGCGTAGTCGGTCGACCGGTTGGCGTACGCTTGAGTCATGCGGTCGAGCGCGACGGCCATCAGAACGATCGCGACGCCCTGCATGGTCGCGAAGCCCAGCTTCAATTGCTGGAGAGAAAATAGCAGCTTGTGGCCGAGGCCTGCTGCGCCGACCAGCGAGGCAATTACGACCATCGCAAGCGTTTGCATAATCACTTGGTTGAGGCCGAGCAGCAGGGTGCGCTGCGATGCGGGAAGCTGAACTTTCCAGAGGAGCTGCCGCGGCGTGCATCCGCTCATACGGCCGGCTTCCGCGACCTCCGACGGCACCGTGTTGATCGCGAGGATCGTGCAGCGCGCCATTGGCGGCATTGCGAAGATCACGGTCGCCAGCAGGGCCGGCACCTGGCCAGCGCCGAACATCACGACGACCGGCACAAGGTAGGCGAGGTGCGGGATCGCCTGCATCAGGTCGAACAGTGGCGTCACCGTGCGCGCAACGAGCCGGCTGCGGGTGACGAGGACGCCGAGCCAGAGCCCGAGCGCCGCGGCGAACGGGACCGCGACGAGTACCAGCGAAAACGTCTTCATGCTTTCGCGCCAGAGCCCGGTGAACACGAGGTATCCGAGGCAGAAGAAGACAGTCGCTGCAAGCCGCCAGCCGCCGATCCAGTGCGCGAGGATGGTAAAGCCGCCGACGACGGCGAGCCACGGGATCGCCTTGACCTTGCGCGCGCCTAGATCGTCGAGCAGCGACTGGATGACATGGCCCGGCGCCTCGGCGAGCCCGATGAACGAGGCTGGTTCAAGCGGCGGGTCGGCGCGCAAGGCTTTTGCTGCGCTTTCGAGGATGTAGGGCAGGCCATCGAGCGCGACGAGCGCGAGCAGGCTGATGGCGACGAAGAAGCCGGTCCGTCCATCGCGGAAGCGGGCCACCACGACCCCGACGGCAGTAGCAATCAAGAGCCAGGCGATGGGGACGAACTGGAATGCTTTTGCGCCCTTGAAGAGCAGAATTTCGCTCCACAGCAGCGGTTGTTTCAGCAGCCAGGCGAGGGTGCGCGTCACCGACTTCACGGTAACCGGATTGAGCGCGTCGACCAGGAAGGGCGCGCGAGGGAGGATATCAATGACTGCGACAGCGCACATCAGGCCAACGGCGGTGCGGCTGATCGCGAGCGCGCCGCGGGTGTGCGCGAGGATGAGGCCGGTCAGTGCCACCACCCAGAACGCAATGGACGGCACCGTCGCGTCGACCGGGCGGCCGAGCGCAAAGAGGAGTATATTCAGCGGCGCCTTGATGATCCAGGCAATCCCCTCCGCAGTGTCCTTGACCAGTGAGAGGCCGAACATCGCCTCCTTGTCGAGGTAGCGAAAATACTCGGATATTGCAGTCTTTACGCCGACGACGAGACCGTCCGGCCAGTTGGCGGTAGCAGGCAGGACAGACGCGATCGCCAGACCCGCGAAAACGGCGGCAAGAAACGCGACGAGGGTCTGCGCCCACGGGCTGGCAATGAGGCCGGCGAAAGTTTCTTCAGAGCGGGGACGTTCGGCGGGAAGAGCAATCGTCACCGCACGCCCTCCTGTCCGAAAAGCGCCTTCGACATCTGTTGACGGGTGATGGCGCCAACCACGCGGTGCTCCTCGTCCACAACGTGGATCGCCTCATCGGCGTTGAGGACACGTTCGGCAACTTCACCGATCAGTGCGCGGGCTGGTACGCCGGTCTCCGCGGTGGCGCCGTTCACGGCTTGCGGCGTCATCACGGCGCCGACGGTGACGATCCGGTCACGCGGCGCTTTGCGTGCAAATTCGGCGACATAATCGTCCGCCGGGTTGAGCACCATCTTCTCCGGTGTGGAGAGCTGCACCATCCGGCCATCTTTCATGATGCCGATGCGGTCGGCGAGTTTTGTTGCTTCCTCGAAGTCGTGGGTAATGAAGACGATCGTCTTCTTGAGCATGCGTTGCAGGCGGATAAACTCGTCCTGCATTTCCGCTCGGATCAACGGGTCGAGCGCCGAAAACGGCTCGTCGAGAAACCAGACGTCGGGTTCGACGGCGAGCGAGCGGGCGATGCCGACGCGTTGCTGCTGGCCGCCTGATAACTCGCGGGGGAAATAACTCTCGCGGCCCTTGAGGCCGACAAGGTCGATCATGGCGCGGGCTTTTTCCTCCCGGGCGCGCCGTGAAAGGCCCTGGACCTCCAGCGGGAATGCGACGTTCGACATGACGTCCCGGTGGGGCAGGAGACCGAAATTCTGGAAGACCATGCCCATCTTGTGGCGGCGGATGTCGATCAGTTCCTGATCGTTCGCGCTCAGCAGATCTCGGCCTTCGAAGGTGATGTTACCGGCTGTCGGGTCGTTCAGGCGAGTCAGGCAGCGAATGACAGTCGACTTACCAGAGCCGGACAGCCCCATGATGATAAGGATTTCGCCGCGGTGGACCGTGAACGAGACGTCTCGGACCGCACCGATATAGCCTCCCTCGGCGAGTGCGGCGTCACTCGGGTGGCCGTCGTGTCGGGCGATGAAGCCTTCGGGATCGGGTCCGAAGACCTTCCACATGTCGCGGCATTCGATGATCGCCGAAGTCGTCATGCGGTTTCCTCGTGGTTGGCTCCCGAACCGAGCGCGTTGCGGGAACGGAAACCGGGCGCCCCTCAGGAAAGGCGCCCGGCGTCGTCGTCAACTACGTCGAGCCCGCCGGGTGTTCGTTACCGGAGGGCGTGGTCGCGCGGTGATCAGCCGCTTTTCCACTTCTCGATGAGGTCTTTGTTGTCCGCGATCCACTTGTCGGCGGCGGCTTCGGTCGTCATGCCATCGACGTCCACGAGCAACGATGCGGCAGCGATCTGTGCGTTGTCGAAGTTGATGTTCTGCATGAATTTCCAGGCAGCGGGATATTCCTCCGCAAGGCCCTTCCATGCAGCTTTCTTCAGCCAACCGGAGCGAGGTGCGCCACACAGGTTCGCGTTCTCCTTGCACTCGGCTTTCTTTGCCGGGTCCGGGAAGTCGACGAACACGCCCTTGTACTTCGCTTCGATGTAGTTCGGCGTCCAGTTGAAGAGCACGATCGGCTCTTTCTTGGCGACGGCTGCATCGAGCTCGGCCCACAACGTGGCAGCCTGGCCGACGTTGATCGCCTTGAAGTTCATGCCGAGGGCGCCGACCCGTTCGGAGTAGTTCTTGCCCCAGTCAGCCGGCGGCCCGACGAAGCGGCCTTTCGGCGAGGTCTCGGCCGTGGCGAAGATTTTCGCGCACTTGTCGAGGGCTTTCCAGTCCGGCAGGCCCGGGCATTTGTCGACCACGTACTGCGGGACCCACCATTCTTCGCGCGTCACAGCGGCGTGGGTGCCGGCGTCGACCAGGCCGTCTTCGGCCACAGCCTTCTCGAACGCACCCTTCATCGAGCCTTCCCAGGCCTCGATCTGGAAGTGCATGTCGCCGTCGGCGATCGCTTTGAACTGGAGTTGGCTGTCGGACGGTTTGTACTCGACGGTGTAGCCCATGTCCTCGAGCACTTTCCCGACGACCGTCGAGAGCACGAGCTGGCTGGTCCAGTTGTTTTGGACGATGATGATCGGCTCGTCTGACTCCGGTGCCTGCGCAAGCGCCGGCCCCGTGAGCGCGAAGGCCATGGCTGCGGCGGCCGCCGTGGTCGCGAATCTTTTGAGCATGTTCTGCAGTTCTCCCTTTTCTGTCCGCGTGCTTCGGATGTCGTGTGCAGCGAAGCCTGCGGGCTGGACGAGCGACAACTCACCCGTCGTGCATTCAGTAAATCGCGCGGACCGTGCCTTCGCAACCGCTAATGAGACCAATGTCTGACCATTTCAGACCAATTTTGCTGCAAACGCATACCAATTGTGCAGTTTGGGGATGGTTGGGTCGCTGTGCAGGCGCGAGGAGTTGCGAAGCGGGCGATCGTCTCAAGATCCCGCGGCGTGAACGTTTGCGTGGAATGTACGGGAGGTGGCTGTCATGAGAGATGATGTGCGGTTACGTGTAGCGTGCGTGCAGAACTCCGCCCGTGCGGATTGGCAGGCGAGTACCGAGCACGCGCTTATGCTCGCCGGGCAGGCAGTAGATGACGGTGCGCAGCTGATCGCGTTTCCTGAATATTTCTCCGGCGTGCGAACGGATGGTGCGCGCGTGGTGCCCGCGGCCTTTGCCCATGCTGACCATCCTGCGCGCGAGGCGTGCGCGGTGTTTGCCCGTGCGCGCGGCGTCTGGCTTTTGCTCGGCTCGCTCGGGGTCGAGAGCGGCGATGGGCGGATTTTTAATCGCGCCTATGTGCTCGATCCGTCGGGCGCGACTGTTGCGATCTACGACAAGCTGCATCTGTTCGATGTCGATCTGGCGGATGGCAAGACCTATCGGGAGTCCGCGACGATAGCGCCAGGCGACGAGGCGGTGATCGCACCCACGCCTTGGGGCGGGCTCGGTCTGTCGATCTGCTACGATCTCCGCTTTCCGCTGCTCTACCGGGCGCTCGCCCAGGCCGGTGCGCGGATACTGGCGGTACCGGCCGCATTCACCCGCACGACGGGCGCAGCGCACTGGCATACCCTGGTGCGAGCGCGGGCGATCGAGACTGGCGCGTTCGTGATCGCGCCTTGCCAGCACGGCACGCTCGAGGGTGGTGCTGCGTGCTACGGGCACTCGTTGATCGTCGATCCGTGGGGCCGGGTGTTGGCCGACGGCGGTGAGGACGACGGCTTCGTCTGCGCCGACCTCGATATGGCGGCCAGCGACGCTGCGCGCGAAGCAATCCCGTCACTCGCCTCGGACCGGTCTTTCGAGGTGGTCTCGATCCCGGCGCATGCACCGTCCGCTGCTGCCGAGTAGGCTTTTCACGACGTGATGGACTGGCGCGCGTGGTCCGCGCGTTGCCGATCGATGCGCGCGGCTGCGTCGCGACGACCATCGCGGACGCCGTTGAAAGGACGAGGTGATCCGTGGCGGTGGTCGTGCTAGCGAACGGAAACACTGCCCGGAGGAAGTCCATGCGGAAGTTGATCGTCCTCGCCCTGCTGCTCGTGGTCGGTTTCTACGTCGGCTGGCCGGCGTATTCCGGTTACGCGATCAAGACCGCGCTCGACGCCGGCGACGCCGACGCGCTCGCGCGCAAGGTCGACTTCCCGCAGGTCCGCCAATCTATCCGCGGGCCAGTGCTGGCTGAAATTCAAACGCGGGTTGGCAAGTTGGTGGACCAGTTCGGGCCGCTCCTCGGGCTCAATCGTGAGCGGGTCCGCATGGATGATCTGCAGGCGCTCGTCGGCGAGACGATCGACGATGTTGTGACTCCCAGGGGCGTGATCGACAGCTACCAGTCAGGTCGCGGGATCGAAGTCGTCGTCCAGCGTGAGGTGATGCGGCGGATCGACCGGCAAGGTGGGCTGACGGCCTTCCTCGACCTGCCGAAAGAGGGCGGTGACGGGGAAACGGGCGCGGGCAGTGGTGGGCTCGATCTCTCGCAAGGGCTCGGCGGACTGATCCGCAGCGCTCAGGGCCGCAATCTGATCAATGATCTTACCCGCCAGCTCGGCTCGTCGGGCATCCTCGGCGGCGTTGATGCGCCGAAAGGGAGTGGCGCAGCGGGACAAAGCGTGGGTGCCGGCGCCGGCGGGTTCGGCATCGACAACATCAAGTCGTTCGCGTTCGACGGACCGCTGGCGATGGAGGTCGGTGTGGCGCGCGACGTGACGGCCACCCGCCCGGACGTGACGGCGACGATGGCCTTCGAAGGGTTCGATTGGCGGCTGACCCGGCTGGTGCCGCAGCTTTAAGCGGTGCAGACGGCGGAGGGCGATCCGCTCAGCTCATGGCCGCGACAACCTCTTCCAAAAACCCGGTGAGATTTTCCGTGCGGTGGTCGATGTAGGCCGGCCGCTCGGTGGCTGTTGCGGACTTCTGTGATGGATGATCATCGAAGTCCGAATGCACGAGCACGGTTGTCATGCCGGCCGTGTGTGCGGGCAGCAGGTTGTGCGGCAAATCCTCGAACATTGCGGCGCGCTCAGGCGCAACGGCGTGCTTCGCGAGAAAGGCTCGAAATGCCGTCGGTGCTGGTTTGGGAATATAATCCGCAGCCTTGATGTCGAAGATCTCCTCGAACGCATCGAGGATACCGATCTTGCCGGCGACCCCTTCGGCATGCCCGCGTGAGCCGTTGGTATAGATGAGCTTGCGACCGGGAAGCGCGCGGATCGCTTGGTCCAACGCGGGGTTTTCATCCAGCCGGCTGTGGTCGATGTCGTGCACGAAATCGAGAAAGCCGTCCGGCTCGATGTCGTGGAGCTCCATGAGGCCTGCGAGTGTTGTGCCGAAGCGGAGATAATAATCTCTGCGGAGGCGCTTGGCCTCTTCGAGGTCAACGGAAAGTGCGTCGACGATGAACTCGTTCATCCGGTCCGAGACCAGCTCAAAGAGGTCGCAGTCCGACGGATAAAGCGTGTTGTCGAGGTCGAAGACCCAGATGTCGCGGTTGTCGAGGCGGCTCATGCGGCGAGGCCCGAGGTGGCTGGCGGAGTGGCGTCTGCACGCAGGAGCGTTCCAGCACCGTGCGATGTCAGGAGTTCGAGCAGCACTGCGTGGGGAACCTTTCCGTTCAGGATGACGACGGCTTCGACGCCCGCATCGATGACCGACAGACAGCTCTCGATCTTCGGGATCATCCCGCCTGAGATCGTGCCATCGGCAATGAGCGCGCGGGCCTCGGCGCGGCTCAATTCGGGGACGAGCATCCCTGCGCCGTCGAGCACGCCGGGGACGTCCGTCAACAACAGGAGGCGTTTGGCTGACATCGCAGCAGCGATCGCGCCTGCAAACGTGTCCGCGTTGACGTTGTAGGTATGCCCGTCCGCGCCGATTGCGGTCGGCGCGATGACTGGGATCAAGTCGGAACGAGTGAGCATGTCCACGACGTGCGGGTCCACATGTTCCGGCTCGCCGACGTAGCCGAGATCGACGGCCTGCATGAGGTTGGAGGTAGGATCGACGACCTCACGTTGGAGCTTGCGCACCTGCATGAGATTGCCGTCCTTGCCCGAGATCCCGACGGCGCGGCCACCCTCGGCATTGATCGCGGCCACGATGGATTTGTTGATCGAGCCGGCGAGGACCATTTCCACGACGCTGATGGTCTCGTCGTCGGTCACGCGCAGGCCGTCTTTGAACTCACTGCGGATTTGCAGACGGTCGAGCATGCCACCGATCTGCGGGCCGCCGCCGTGGACGACGACGGGGTTCACGCCGGACTGTTTGAGCAAGACGATATCGCGCGCAAATCGAGCTGCGAGATCCGGGTCGCCCATGGCGTGGCCGCCGTACTTCACCACGACGGTCTTGCGGTCGTAGCGCTGCATGTGCGGCAGGGCTTCCGAGATCAGTTGGGCTGCTTGTTGCGCCGGATCGGGGTTTTCGGTCGTCATGGTCGAGGTCTCGTCCGGTCTTCGGCATGTCGTTCGCAACCGCGGGTTCGGACGTTATGGGCTGTGCCAGGCCGGGTTGGATACGCGGGGCGACAAGCCCCGCCGGTCACGATCCTGTCAAGCCGGGACCGGTGGGTCTGCCTGACCTTCTCGCGCCGGACGGGGTAAAGGACGCCCTGCCGGGCAGCCAGTCGCACGCTTCGAAAACCCTGCATCTGCAACCGGCAACGAATGCCCGCCAACGCCGTGTACGCTCCTTGCGATCGCCGCAGTTTTGCGTCATCGACGGGGCTTGGTGCGCGGAAGCGCGGGCTGGCGTTTGTGTGGAGTACGGCATGGGACAGGAGGCCATCAGCGGTCTCGGCTTCGTGCCGCACGGGCGCCGTTTGGCGGAAACGCTCCGGCGCGCCGATGCGTTCGCCCGGGAGGCGCGGAACAGCCGCCTGTCGCTCGATCACCTCGTTCTCGCCCTTACCGACGATACGGATGCCGCTCGCGTCCTCGAAGCGAATGGCACCGCCGTCACTGCGCTGCGCGATCATCTGCTGCATCAGATCGTGCACGCCTCTGACCGGGCGGCCGATGCGTCGCGACCTGTGGTTCCCGACGAGGAGGTCCAGCGGATATTCGATGTCGGGTCGGCCGCGGCGACGGCCTCCGGGCGTCCGGAGATGGATGGGGCGCTGGTTGTCGCGGCGATCATTGGTGAGGGCGCCAGCCGGACTGCGCAAACGCTGCGCGATTTCGGACTTTCGGTCGATGACGACGTCGAGGAGCGCTCCGATGGATCGGCCGCCGGCACGCACGCCGGGTTCGGGGCCGACGCTCAAGGTACGTCGGCCAGTGTAATGCGGGACGTCACGGGCGAGCAGCGCGCCGCGGCGTTTGGGGGGCCTGAGCGATCGCGCGAAGACCTCAGCGATATCCATCGCCTGCTTGCCCAACCGATCGTGGAACCGGTGACCGGACCTGCCTCGTCGCAGGCGGCGGCCGCCGTGAACGGGCATGAGATAACGCACGCACGTTCTGCGCCCGGTATGGCTGCCAGCACCAGTCCGCACGTCAAGGGACACACAGCGGGCGCGACCCACGTCAACCGCGCGGCACAGCCCGAGGGATTGCCGCCGATCATGCGGACGCGCCCGAAGGAGCGGGTGCCGCAGCATGTCGCGCCGGCCCCGCGAACCGTGCTGCAGCCGGAGACGGCGATACCGAGCGAGCCCAGCGCGCAACAAGCCACGCAACAAGCCACGCGACATGCCGCGCAACAGGCCGGGCAGCAGGCGGCTCCCGGTGCAGCTGCCGCGCCGCCCGGCGTGGTCGCGACACCTGCAGATGCGGGCGCGTCAGCGATGGGTGCCCGGTCGTCAGCTGCAGGGGCCACTTTGGTGGCTGCGGGTGTTGCGACGACGGAGCCGATGCAGCGGCCACCTGCTCCTGTGACCGGCGAAGTGCCTCCGCCGCCTCCTTCACCCGCCCCGCCGCAACGTGGGCCGGCAGAGCAAGACGCAGTCGATGCCGTTGCATCGGGGTCCGACGCGTTGGTCGGCACGGCTCAGCTCGACGTCAACGTGCTTGAAGAGATCGTGCCGGACAAACTGCGTCGGGGCGTGAGCGAGCAACTGGAGATCCAGGTGCTCGACAGCGACATCGCATTGCTCACGGGCACGTTCGAAGGCAGCGATCTTCCTTATGACGCCGGCGAAATCGTCTCACGTGCGCTCAGTCTACGGCTGCATTCGCCGAGTGGGCATTTCGCGATCGAAACGCGCTCGCCTGAGGTGCATTGGCTCGACACCACGGGACCGGTGCATGCGGACGACACGACAAGTTGGCGCTGGCAGCTCATGCCGCAGACGCTCGGGCGCGGGCGACTTCAATTAACTGGCATGGCGCGGAGTGTGACACGGGAGGGCCGGGTTTTTCAGATGGTGCTGCCCGAGCAGTCCATCGATGTCCGGGTGACCCGCGGGTTCGGGCCGGCCTTTCGAAAGATCGCGTTCGTCGTGTTTCTGCTGGCGCTCGGCGGGGTGGGCGGTGCGGTGGCCCGACCGGCCCTACGGCTCGCGGGTCTCCTCTAGCCCCGCTCTCACAGGGGCCCGCTTCACCGCCTCACTCAATTCCATCTTCGCCCACTCCGTCTTCGTCGCTTCTCGGGTGCCCGCGCCTCGGATGAGACACGCGTTAATTCGGCATTAAGTGATGTGGCGCAGTCTGACGGCAGCGTAGTTAAGCGGGTGCATAGTCATGTCGAACAAACGAACGGCGGCCGCCACCGAGATCGCGGCCGAGGTCGGCAATGTCGAGACGGTGTTGACGGCAATGGAAGCAAAGCAAAGCACCGACGATCTGTCGTCGATGCTCGCCGACACTGCTGCCAAGCGGGATGAGGCGATCATGTGTCTGCGCCTCATCGCCGGGCTCAACCCGATGCTGCGCGACAAGGCGGAGCAGACAATCGAAGCGCTGTCGAAGATCCCGTTCCCCGAGGGCGAGCAGCACTAGCCTGCTCGACGCGCGCTCACGTGGCGTCGTGACATCGCGATCGGGTGGACCGGGCTCCCTGCCCGACCGGTGTTCCGGTTGATCCGTTGACCTTGCACCGGATCAGCCTTCACCGGATCATCTTAGCCGCCGCGCGATTGCGGAGCTGCGTCAGGTCAGCAGATCGGCGATCGTCGCGCGCAGTTCCGCGATCCCTACTTTTTTCTCCGACGATGTGAGCAGTGGTGTCGGGAACGCCGCCGGATGCTTGGCGATCGCCGTCTGTGTGCGCTCGAGCAGCGTGTCGACTCCGCGACCGCGCAACTTGTCGGTTTTCGTCAGCACGATCTGGTAGGTCACGGCGGCGGCGTCGAGCAGCTCCATGATTTCGGTATCGTTCGCCTTAATGCCGTGGCGCGCGTCGATCAACAGAAACACCCGACGAAGCGCGACCCGCCCGCGGAGATAATCCTTGATGAGCTGCGTCCAGGCTTCGACGCGGGTACGCGAGGTTCGGGCATACCCGTACCCCGGCATGTCGACGAGATGGACCTTCTCGTCGAGCGAGAAAAAATTGATCTCCTGCGTGCGGCCCGGCGTGTTCGACGTGCGGGCAAGGTTCGTCCGGTTGGTCAGTGCGTTGAGAAGCGAGGATTTGCCGACGTTCGAGCGACCGGCGAAGGCGACTTCAACGCGGTCCGGTGCTGGTAAATCGGCGACGGAGACAACGCCCTTCAGGAATGTGCAGGGCTGCGCAAAGAGCTTGCGGGCGGCCTCGAGTTTACGCGCGGAAAACGTCTCGTCGTCGCCGGTCGCCGCCCCCTCAACCGCATTTGGCGCCGCGGCAGCGGGGGCAGCGGTCTCCGGCGGGTCGTTCGCCATCGGATCGTTCGACATCAATTCGTCCGCCGCTGGCGCCCAGCTGCCAATCAAGCCTTGTCCGCCGACTTGCCCCGCTTGAGCCAGGAAAGACTGTCGCGGACGTTGTCGAACAGCTCCACCTTCACACCCTGCTTCGCCATGATGATCCACTGTTGGGCGATCGAGAGCACGTTGTTCAACGTCCAGTAGATCACGAGCCCGGCCGGGAACGTCGCGAGCAGGAAGGTGAAGAACACCGGCATCCAGGTGAACACCGTTTGCTGGATGGGATCGGTCGGCGCCGGGTTCAGTTTCATCTGTACCCACATCGAAGTGCCCATGAGCAGCGGCCACACCCCGATCAGTAGGAAGCCTGGCACGTCGTATGGCAGAAGTCCGAACAGGTTGAAGATTGAGGTTGGGTCCGGGGCGGATAGATCCTGCACCCAGCCGAAGAAGGGTGCATGGCGCATCTCGATCGACACGAACAAGACCTTATAGAGCGCGAAGAACACCGGGATCTGCAGCAGGATCGGCAGACAGCCCGCCATCGGGTTGATCTTC
>JBCBJG010000055.1:0-14210 GCA_038523655.1 Pseudomonadota bacterium
GGTCCAGCGTGGGGTCGAGGGCGTAGCTGCTACGCGCGACCGCTGTTGGGTGGGCCGTCCGTCTCGGGCGGCGCGTAGGCAATGTCCGCGCCCTCACCCGTCGCCGCTGCCGTCGTCCCGGCCACGTCTTCGGTCGATTTCTTCGCGCCGAGAATCCGCAACCGTTTGATCCGCCGTGGGTCTGCCTCCAGAACCTCGAACTCGAAACCGCTGTCGTGCGGCACCACCTCGCCGCGCACCGGAACCCGGTTCACCAGCGTGAAGACGAGACCGCCGAGTGTGTCGATCTCGTCCGCGTCTTCCGGCGCGAGCAGTTTCACGTCGAGGAAGGCTTCCAGTTCGTCGATCGGCGTGCGGGCCGACGCCACGAGCCCGAGCGCGGCGTCGCGCTGAATCAGGGAACCCGAGACATCGTCGTGCTCGTCCTCGATGTCGCCGACAACCTCTTCGATCAGATCTTCGATCGAGACAAGCCCGTCGGTGCCACCGTATTCATCCACGACCATGGCGAGATGCAGATGGGTCGACTGCATCCGCAGCAGCAGGTTCACGGCGGGCATCGAAGGGGGTACGAACAGGCACTGCCGCAGCAGCTTCGTCGAACCGATCGCGCGCGCGAGTGCCTTGTCGTCGACCCCCACGCTGGCGACCGGTCGTAATCCGTTACCGGCGCCGTCGTCATCGTTCGCGCCGTTTTTCTCCTTCGCAACGCGATCGTCCGTCGGCTTTTTTGTCCGCAGCATCCACGTTAGGAGATCCTTGATGTGGACCATGCCCCGCAGGTCGTCGAGCGTCTCGCTGTAGACCGGGATGCGTGAATGGCCGACATCTTTGAAGAGTGCAAGCAACCGCGCGATGCTGGTGTCGGCGTCGACGGCGATAATGTCCGCGCGCGGGACCATCACATCCTCGACCCGGAGCGAGCCGAAACGGAGTGTGCGATTGAGCATGTCGCGTTCGAGATCGGTAAACTCCGACGCGCCTTCGCCGGGCTTGGCCAGCGCCTCGATCAGAACTTCTCGAAGACTGGGCGAGGCGAGCCCGAGTTGCGCCTTGATCGCCTTGATCCAGCCGCGTCCTTCGTCCGTGCCGTTTGCCCCGGCATCGCTCGAAGAACCGTTGGCTACCGCGTCGGCTGAAGCCCCGAGTACGCTTGCGCGAAGGACGCCGGGACTATCTCCGTCCTCACTTCCGTTCGCTTCGCCGGCGCTAGCGCCTGTCGACGCGTCGCGCGCAGTGCTGCCCTCACCGGCGGCCGTCTGGCGTGCGGTGTCGTTTCCGCTCATGATTCTGATTTTCCGTCGCTCGTTGCCGCAGCCCCATAGGGATCGGGTATCCCGACGCGCGCCAGCGCAGATGTTTCAATACGTTCCATGATCACGGCCGATTCCTCGTCATCCTGGTCATGACCGAGCAGGTGCAACGCGCCGTGCATGACAAGGTGCGCCATGTGGTCTTGGAACGGGCGGCCAGCGCCGACCGCTTCGCGCTGCACCGTGTCAAAGGAAAGAGCGACATCGCCGATATAGTCATCATCGCCGGAGGGAAATGACAAGACATTCGTCGCCCGCTCGATGTTCCGGAACTGCGCATTGAGCTCGGTTATTCGTGCATCATTGGTGAAGAGGAGAGTAAAATCTCCCCTGCCGATCTCGAGTTCGGCAGAAAGCGCATCGAGCCACGTGCGTACGTCCGCGTCGAGCGCGCCATCCGTTGCCGCCAGCCACCGCGCATCATCGACGACGCTTTCAGCCGTTAGTGACGCGTCTCGCGCAGGCGCGTCTTCCCCTGCCCTGTCGCTCGGGACGTCGTGCGGTGTTGTCGCCTGCGGAGATGTTACGGCGCCAGGCATCCTCAGTTGCCAGCCCCACCGCGCCGGTCATCCTCCTGCTCGACCCGATCGTACGCAGCGACGATCCGGGCGACGAGTTCGCGCCGCACGACGTCTTGCTGCGCGAACCGCACGATTGATATTTCCTCCTCATCCGCAAGCACATTTAGCGCGTCACGCAGGCCGGACTGCTGGCCGGGCGGGAGATCGACCTGGCTCGGATCGCCCGTGATCACCATTTTCGCGTGCTCGCCCAGCCGGGTCAGAAACATTTTCATCTGCATCGTCGTGCAGTTCTGCGCTTCGTCGAGGATCACGACACAGTCGCCGAGTGTGCGGCCGCGCATGAAGGCGAGCGGCGCGATCTCGATCACACCGGCTTCGATGCCTTTTTCCACCTTTTCAGGGGGCAACACATCGTACAACGCGTCGTACAGCGGCCGCAGGTAGGGATCGACCTTGTCCCGCATGTCACCCGGCAAAAAACCGAGGCGCTCGCCAGCTTCGACGGCAGGGCGCGAGAGAATAAGTCGCTCCGTCAGGCCCTTCTCGAGAAGGGAAGCAGCAAAAGCGACCGCGAGATAGGTCTTACCTGTTCCGGCAGGCCCGACACCAAAGACGAGGTCGGTGGCCTCCAGCGCGCGGATGTAGGCGCTCTGCATCGGTGTTCGCGCGGTAATCTGGCGCTTGCGCGTTTTGATCTGCGCCGCGCCACCCCGAACAGCGGCGCTGCCGTTTGCAGGCGATTTTTCATCTCTGCGAGAAGATCGCCCGGCGCTACGACGGAGGTTTTTAGAACGCGCCGAGGTGCCAGCGGTGGCGTCGGCCCCGGCCGCATGGCGAATGGCGCCGTCGACATCGCCTGCTGAGATGTCGGCGCCGTCTTCCAAGCGGTCATAGAGTTCGAGCAGCACCGCTCGCGCCGTCTCGCGTGACGATTGCGGACCGCTCAACAGGATGACGTTGCCGCGCGGCACGGCAACGACGCCGAGCCTGTCCTCCAACAGCGCAAGGTGTGAATCGAACTCGCCGAGCAGGCGCGCGAGCACGGCATTGTCCTCGAACTCTACAGAAAGTGTGTCAGCCACGGCGCGCCTCGCAACGGCCGGTGTCGATCCCTGAGAGACTGCTCATGCAGCCCGTGGCATCGCGTTGATGCGCCCTGAAAGACTGTTGGTTGTTGCGCCGTCGATCGACACCTCGACCACTTCGCCGATGAGTGAGGGCGGGCCGTCCGCATGCACCGCCTGCAACCAGGGAGAGCGCCCAACGAGCTGGCCCGGATGTTTGCCCGCACGCTCGAACAATACCGGCATGGTCGCGCCGACCTTGCTCGCGTTGAACGCGGTTTGCTGCGCGAACAGCGTACGCTGCAGCCGCTGGAGCCGGTCGGATTTTACCTCCTCCGGCACCTGATCATCGATACTCGCCGCCGGCGTGCCCGGACGCGGAGAATATTTGAATGAGTAAGCCTGTGCGAAGACGACATCCTCGACGATGGCGAGTGTCGCATCGAAATCAGCATCGCTCTCGCCGGGAAAGCCGACAATGATATCTGTCGACAATGCCAGGTCCGGCCGCGCCGTACGGATGCGGCCAACCAGATCGAGATATTCCTGCGCCGTATGCTTGCGGTTCATCGCGGCGAGGATCCCGTCCGAGCCGGCCTGGAACGGCAGATGCAGGTAGGGCATCACCTTGGCGTTGTCGCGGTGCGCCGTGATCAACGCATCATCCATGTCGCGCGGATGGCTGGTCGTGTAGCGCAACCGGGCAAGGCCTTCGATCGCCGACAAACGATCAAGCAGTTCGGCAAGCGTCGCAGATGTGCCAGTCTCGTCAAGCCCATGGTACGCGTTCACGTTCTGCCCGAGCAGCGTGAGCTCACGCACGCCAGCTGAAACCAGGCGCTTCGCTTCGGTGACGATTTCCGTGACCGGCCGGGAGAATTCGGCGCCGCGCGTGTAAGGCACGACGCAGAACGTACAGAACTTGTCGCAGCCTTCTTGCACGGTCAGGAACGCGGACGGCGCCCGCCGGATCGTTGGTTTACCCGCCTTGCCAGGCACCGAAGGACCGGGGACAGGCCGGGCCGGCAGCGCCGCAAACTTTTCATCATCCTCGAAATCGGTCGCGACGATCGCGCGGCCGCTCGCCCCGGCTTCGCCGACGAGTTCCGGCAGGCGGTGATAGCTCTGGGGACCAACAACGAGGTCGACGACAGGGGCGCGGCGGGTGATCTCGGCACCTTCCGCCTGAGCGACGCAGCCGGCGACGACCACCTGCATATCCTTGCCGTCGGCACGTCGATCGGCCTGCATCTGGCGCACCCGCCCGAGCTCGGAATAGACCTTCTCGGCGGCTTTTTCGCGGATATGACAGGTATTCAGCACGACCAGATCCGCATCCGCCGGATTATCGCACGCGTCGTAGCCGGCCGCGTCGAGCGCCTCGGTCATTCGCTCGCTGTCGTAGACATTCATCTGGCAGCCGTAAGTGCGCACGTGCACGCGTTTCCGCATGTCGGCGGTGTCTGTCTGCGAA
Source organism: Pseudomonadota bacterium (assembly GCA_038523655.1). Classification (GTDB taxonomy): domain Bacteria; phylum Pseudomonadota; class Alphaproteobacteria; order Rhizobiales; family CALHAX01; genus CALHAX01. The sequence goes on from JBCBJG010000055.1 coordinate 4,376, forward strand.
GACATGGTGTGCGTATCGGGATCGCGGTGCTCAATGAGCCTGCTCTGCTCGTCCACGCGTCAACTCCTGTCGATCGGCTGCTATCGACCTGTACGTGTCATGCCACTGAAGCTGCCAGCGCTTGGCCTGCAGTGGCGCGGGTCATATCGGCTCATACGGGCCTTGCCAAATGCATTCCGTCGCCACGAACGTCCGGTGCGATGACCGCCGCGCCGCTCGCAGCGGTCGCTGTCGCCGCGCCATGGCCGTGATCGGCGGATCGTCGCGGTGGACGAAGCGCGGTGCCGAGATCGCGGCTGATCTGCGCCTCCATCGCGCGCGCAAGTTCCTTGCGGTCCGCGAACGACGTGAGTGGCGCCGGCGCACCCGCGCGCACCACCACATCGAGCGGGGCCCCGGTAAGTCGCCGCCAAACGTCGCGCGCGATGTTCTCGCCACCCAACCACGCGAACCGCGCCCGGCCCCCACGGCCAAGCGGCAACCCGGACAGATGGGTATAGGCGAGGACGATGGTCTGCACATGCGTGTCGGCCGGCAGGTCTGCGAGCGGCTCACCCGCATCTGCCGCCCCTGAACCGGCACCGGCCCGCGGCCTCACCGAGGCAAACAGCGAACTCTTGAACGGCAGGATGCGATTGCCGTCGCCGATTGTGCCCTCAGGAAAAAACAACACGGTGTCGCCGGCGCGCAGCCGGGCGGCGAGGGCACGAGCCACGTCCTGCGTCGCTCGCCGTCGGGTCCGGTCGATGAAGATCGTGCGCTGGAGCTGTGCCAGCCAGCCGACGAACGGCCACCGCTTGATCTCGGCTTTCGCCACGAACGACACCGGCGCGACAGCCGACACGATGATGATGTCGAGCCAACTCGTGTGATTGGCGACAAGGAGAAGCGGGACGTCGGGCGCTACCCGCCCCTCCCGCCGGATCGTCACCCCGAAAATGCGGGCCACCCAGCCATGGTACCAGCAGGGCAGCCGGCGCGCGGCTGGAAGATCGAGCGCAACGAACACTGCTTGGAGCGGCATGAGCGGTACTGTCAGAACGGCGAACAGTGCGAGCCGGGTCAGGCCGCGCATTACACCAAGCACGGTGCGAAAGCCGCGCGAGACCGCGCCACTGCTGCCGAGCGTCTGCTGCTTCACCGTGTCAGCCGTCATGCCTCTGACTAAGCCTGCTGTCGTTTCGTTAGCGCTGCATTGGGCGCGTCGATCCTTGGCATGTCGCCTGGCACGAGCCGTTTTGCCAACAGCAGCGCATCGCACGCGGTTCCATCAGACGTACGGTAGTAGCGAGGTCGCAGACCCACGTCGACGAAGCCTGCGTTCCGATAAAGCGCGATCGCCGCGGCGTTGTCGGCGCGCACCTCGAGCACAAGGCGCGGCGCGGCGTGATGATCGGCTTCCCCGATGCATGATCCGGCGACGTCGGCACGCACGACACGCTCAAGCTCGGTGAGCAGGGCCCGCGCATGCCCGCGACGGCGATGATCGCGATGCGTCGCCAGCATCAGGACGTCGATGTCGTCGCCGCCGCGCAATGCCTCAATGAATGCGATCGGAGCGTTGCTCTTGGGATCGACGCACACAAAGACCAGCCCGCCCGGCTGTGTCAGACCCGGCCAGCGCCCATCGGCGAGACCGCAAATTCGATCAAGCGCGATCCCGGCGTGTGGGCCGTCGACGAGCCGTTCGATGCACGTCGCGTTGGTCGCTGAGACATGTCGCGCACTCATGCAGTCCGACGGGCGAGCGCGGCGCCTTCCTGCGGCTTTGCATCAGGCGGGCGGGCGTAGAATGGCGATGGCGGGGCCTGCTGCGCATCGCGGAGTACGCCGAGCGTCGCGACATGCAGCGCGTCTGGTTCGAGTTCTTCGAATGCAACCGCTGGAAGCGCGGCCGGCTCGCGATGCGTGGCGAGCGCCTCGCGGGCAAGCGCGGCGCCTGACCCGACGAACAACCGCACATCCGCCCCGAGACTGCCTGCGATCTTGTCCACCGCGACGGTCTGCGCCTGTCCTCGTGCCTCCGGCAGCCCGTCCTGGCCGACGTCGAACACCTGCAGGTAGACATCACCGCGCCGGGCGTCGCGCACCACGGCCAGGCTGGTGGGTATCTCGCCGTGACCCGGTTCATTTCTGAGCAATGACAACGCCCCGAGCGCCATTGCGTCGAGCGATCCGACACCGACGACGGGAACTTGCCAGACGAGCGCGAGCGCGCGCGCTGCTGAAAGCCCCACACGCGTGCCGGTAAAGGTGCCGGGACCGCGGGTGACCGCGATCCGATCGCAGGGTGGGGGCGCATCGCCCGCCTCCCTAACGCCTGCCTCGGTAACGCCTGTATTCGCGGCGCCGCCGATGGCCGCTTCAAGTACCGACACCATCATGTCCGGCAAGGCTTCAGCATGGCCACGCGCCATGAGCATGTGACGATGCGCTAGCACTTCTGGCGGTTTGGGCGCGGCCGACCTCGACGCATCCACGTCGACCAACCCCACCGAGCACGCGTAAAAGCAGGTATCGAATGCAAAGACCCGCATGCGCCCAATCCGTCGGGTGGTGCGTTACATCACCGGCCGGACTTCACTCACTTCCGGAATAAAGTGGCGCAGCAGATTTTCAATCCCGCCCTTCAGCGTTGCCGTCGAGCTGGGGCACCCCGCGCATGCACCGCGCATATGCAGATAGACGATCCCGTCTTCGAACCCGTGGAATGCGATATCGCCGCCATCCTGAGCCACGGCCGGGCGCACGCGCGTGTCGAGCAATTCCTTGATTGTCGACACGATATCCGCGTCGGCCGGGTCGAAGTGCCCTTCGCTTCCCGCGCTCGCAGTAGCCGTCGCATTCACGACCGGCGCACCGGACATGTAATGCTCCATGATCACGCCGAGGATCGCGGGCTTGAGGTGCTGCCATTCCTGCGGACCTTTGGTCACGGAAATGAAGTCCTGACCAAGGAACACGCCTTGGACGCCGTCGATCCCGAACAACCGACCGGCCAGCGGGCTGTCTGCGGACGCTTCGTCGGCGGCGCGATAGTCACGCGTTCCGTCGTCGAGAACGGCGCGCCCTGGGATGAATTTCAGGGTGGCCGGGTTCGGCGTCGCTTCGGTTTGGATGAACATGGCGTTTCTCCGCTGGGGCCGCTCGGTGAAGGGTGCGACATGCTTCTTTAGAATGGTTCTAGTATACGCACGCCTATGCGTCAAAGTTCACCGTGTGAAAATGCGCGCCAGAACCCGTGAGAACGCGCCAGAGCACGTCACAACACGTCAGGCGAGCGCAGAAATTTCCTCGAGCGTGAGCGTGCCCGGTACGATGTAGATCGGGACGGGAAAGTCACCAGCCCGGCTTCCGGTACCAAGCGATGAAACCAGTGGCCCGGGTCCCTGGCGATCAGCCGCCGCCCCGAGCACGAGCACCGCAACATCGGCGTCGGCTTCGATGAAGCGGGTGATTTCGTCCGCTTTCTTGCCTTCGCGGAAAACCGTTTCGGTATGCAATCCCTCGTATCCGAACTCGGCAAGTTTATCCCGATAGGTCGCAAACATTTCCCGGGCCCGGCCTTCCCCGCCGCCCTGGTTGAGGTTTCCGAAGCTGGACCACCCACCGGTGCCCTGCGCATCGGCGATGTGCATCAGGCAGATCGACCCGCTCGTGCGCTGTGCGACACGGGCGGCGAAAAACAGTGCAACGCCGCATTCAGGCGTTCCGTCGACGATGACGAGAAACTTGCGTCGGTGGCCTTCTTCAAAGACCCGTCGTTTCGTGTGGGTGACCATGTGCACCTCCGTATGGGGCGGCGCGCAGCGCGGCCGATATGGGAATCAGCCGATAAAGCCGACAATCTGCTTGATGGTGCGGATATTTTCCTCCGCGATCACTTCCGCACGCGCCGCACCGTCCGCGAGGATGCGGTCGATCTCCCCCGGGTCGCCCATCAACCGCCGCATCTCGTCGCCAACCGGGCCGACGCGATCGACCATCAGGTCGGCAAGCGCACCTTTGAATGACGAGAACTGCGCACCGCCGTGCGCCGCGAGAACCTGTGCGGTATCCTCGCCTGAGAGTGCTGCATAGATCCCGACGAGGTTTTCCGCCTCGGGCCGCCCGGCAAGTCCATCCTTCTCGCTCGGCAGCGGTTCCGGATCAGTCTTCGCCTTGCGAACCTTCTTCGCGATGTGGTCGGCGCTGTCCGTCATATTGATCCGTGACAGATCGGACGGGTCGGACTTCGACATTTTCTTCCCCCCGTCACGCAGCGACATGACCCGCGTGGCAGGCCCGGTGATCAGCGGCTCGGGCAGGGGGAAAAATCCATCCGCAAAACCATGCGCCTCCGCGCTGTCCGCGAAGTCGACGTTGAATTTCTGCGCGATGTCTCGTGCAAGCTCGAGGTGCTGTTTTTGATCCTCACCCACCGGCACGTGCGTGCCGCGATAGACCAGAATGTCCGCCGCCATGAGGGTTGGGTAAGTATAAAGGCCGACAGACGCGTTCTCTTTGTGCTTGCCCGCCTTTTCCTTGAACTGCGTCATCCGGTTGAGCCAGCCCATCCGCGCGACACAGTTGAAGATCCACGCAAGCTCCGCATGCGCCGACACCCGGCTCTGGTTGAAGATGATATGTTTGACCGGGTCGATCCCGGCAGCGAGGTAGGCGGCCGTCACCTCGCGGGTGTTCTCGCCGAGCGTCTCCGGCCCGCCCCACACGGCGCGATCCTGCGTGATCGCATGCAGATCGACCACGCAGAAAATGCAATCATAGGTCGCCTGCATCTCGGCAAAGCGCTTGATCGCCCCGAGGTAGTTGCCGAGGTGGAGATTTCCGGTCGGCTGAACGCCGGAGAACACGCGCGCGGGTATGCTCATGAGCGCTTCGGTCTGCTGGAGGTGCGGAGGAACCGCGGCGTTATGGGTGAACCGCGATGTGCGCGCAAGCGCGAGAGGGTGCGGGCGGCGTCATGCGGGACACGCGGCCACCGTCGCCCCGTGTTCTCAGGCTGCCCTTGGCCGCCGCATTATCCGGGCGAGCGCGCGGACGTCGGCCGCCCCCGTGATCACCACGGCGAGGCCGTAGACCGCTATCCCGCCACCGACCAACGCGATAAGCGCCGCGATCTGAACGAGCCCCCCCGCCGACGGCGCGAACGCACCATCCAGCAGCATACCGATCCCGTAAAGCGCGCCGCCCATCATCAGGCTTGCAAGCATGATACGGGGAATGGCGCGCGCGGCCTGCGGGTCGATATCGAAATGCCCACGCACCCGTAGTGTGCTCCACAGCATACCGGCATTCACCCAGCCGGCGATCGTCGAGGCCGCGGCAATCCCGACGTGCGGCGGCCATCCAAGCGAACGCAACCAGAAGAACAACGCCAGCGATCCGGCGACGTTCACGACCATGCCGACCGCTGCGTAGATCATCGGGGTCCGCGTATCTTCGCGCGCGAAGTAGGCGGGAGAAAAAATCTTGATCAATACGAAAGCCGGGAGCCCCCACGCAAACGCGGCGAGCCCAAGTGCCGTTGCAGCGCTGTCGGCCGCCGTGAAGGCGCCGCGCTCGAACAGGACCCGGATGATCGGCTCCGGAACGACGAAGAGCGCGACCGCCGCGGGAAGTGTCAGCAGCAGCGCGAACTCCAGGGAGCGGCACTGACTGTTGCTGACTGCGTCGACGTGGCCGGCGCGCAGAAGGCGGGAGATATCCGGCAGGAGCACGACACCGATTGCGATCCCGACGATCCCGAGAGGCAACTGGTAAAGCCGGTCGGCGAAGTAGAGGTAGGCGACCGCACCCGCTTCGAGCGACGCGATCACGGTCCCGACGATGATGTTGATCTGCGTGACACCACCCGAAATCACCCCGGGCACCGCGAGGGAGAAAAAGCGTTTCACGTCGGGCGTCAGGCGCGGTCTACGCAGCGCGAGACCCATGCCCGCGCGCTGCGCGGCGATCGCGAGAAGGGCGAGCTGAAGCGCCCCGGCAACAGAAACCCCGATGGCGAGCAGATATCCGGCACCTGGCGCGTTCTGTAGCCCAGCCGACCAAGCTACCACCATCGCGGCGATCAGCACGATATTGAGCAGCACGGGTGCTGCCGCCGCCGCGGCAAAACGGTTGAGCGCGTTGAGCACGCCGGAGAGGAGCGCAACGAGCGACATGCAGGCGAGATAGGGAAAGGCGATCCGCGTCAGGTCTACGGTCAACGCGAACTTCGCGGGATCCTCGAGAAAGCCCGGTGCGATCACGAGGAGCAGAAACGGCATGAAGAGCTCGGCGAGCGCGGTCAGAACAAGCAGCGCGAACAGCAGGACCGACAGCGCTTCTTCGGCGAACGCGCGAGCGGGAGCCGCGCCATCGCCTTCGAGCTTTTTTGCAAAGAGCGGCACGAACGCCGCGTTCAATGCGCCTTCGCCGAAAATCCGGCGGAAGAGGTTGGGAAAGCGAAAGGCCGCAACGAACGCGTCGGCCACCGGCCCCGTGCCGAGCAGTCCGGCAATCAGGATGTCCCGGATGAAGCCAAGCACCCGGCTCAACATCGTGAGCCCGCCGACGGTCGCGAAGGCACGGTAAAGTCTCATTGCCGCGGCGTACCCGAGCCGGCCGCGACCCGGCAAGCCTGGTCATACTCCCTGCACGCAATCTCCTCGCCGGGTGGCGAAAGCGCCGCGGATCAATCACGGCGTAGGCTAGCTGCAGCTGCGGCGGCTCGAGCCGCGAACGTGCAGGCGATCTAGAGGCCGGCCATCAGCATCGGTGTCGGCTGGTTGATGTCGATCTCAACCGCCGGATCGAGCACGGCGCACATCGCATCGACCACGGCGCGCTGCCGCGCTTCGTTCGTGACCTTCTTGCCCATCAGATCAGTCACGTAGAACACATCCACGATTTTTTCCCCGTATGTACTGATGTGTGCCGAGTTGATGTCGAGATTGAGCGCGGAAAGCGTGCGCGTGAGCTCATGCAGCAGCCCGGGCCGGTCGAGGCCTTCGACCTCAATCACCGTGAAGTCGTCGGAGACGCCATTATCCACATGCGCTTGCGGCGGTACTTCGAAGACCCGCGCCTTACCCTTCGCCGGCGCATTTTCGGGCACGAGCTGGTCGAGATAGGTCTCGCCTTTAAGCAGCTGCTCGATCGTATCGGCGATCCGCCCGACGCGGCGCAGCTCGTCGGCGTCGTGGTCAAAGGCCCGCTGAATGGTGAGGGTATCAAGCGCCACGCCGTTGCGGGTCGTGTAGATCTGAGCGCCGACGATGTTCGCGCCAGCCGACGCGCAGGCGCCTGCAATCAATGCGAGCAATGAGGGATGGCTCTGCGTCAGCAGGGTCAGCTCCGTCGATGCAGTGAACGCGTCGGTTGTGAAGTCGGTCGCGTAGGCGAGGTCTTTTCGCTCCGCGTAAGAATAAAGCCGCGCATCGCTCACCTGCTGCTGCACCTCGGTGCGCAGCCAATAGCTGTCGTAATGCATGCTCGCGACGGTCTCGAGCATCTCCTCCGGCAAATCAGCAGCCGCCTCGCGGAAAGCTTCCTGCGCCCGGGCCACACGCTGCTTGCGGCTGAGCGTCGAGTGTCCGCCCGATAGGACAAGCTCGGTCTCGTGATAGAGCGTGCGCAACAACTGGCCTTTCCATCCGTTCCAGACACCGGGTCCGACGGCCCGGATATCCGCGACCGTAAGGACGAGCAGTAGCCGCAAGCGCTCCATCGTCTGCACGCGCGCGGCGAAATCGCGGATGGTTTTGGGGTCAGTCAGATCACGGCTTTGCGCGACCTCGCTCATCGTCAGATGCTCGCGGATCAGCCATGCCACGAGATCGGTCTGCACCCCGTCGAGACCGAAGCGAGGACAGAGTGCGCGTGCGACCCGTTCGCCGGCGATCGAGTGGTCCTCGTCCCGCCCCTTGGCAATGTCATGCAGGAAGGCGGCGACATAGAGCGCACGCGTGTTGCGGATTTTCGGGAGGATTTCGCTCGACAACGGATGGTCTTCGTCGAGCACGCCGCGATCGATTTCGCTCAGCACGCCGACGGTCCGGATCAGATGCTCGTCGACCGTGTAGTGGTGATACATGTTGAACTGCATCATCGCGACCACGCGGCCGAACTCCGGCACAAACCGTCCGAGCACACCGGCCTCGTTCATCCGCCGAAGCACGGTCTCCGCGCTCGCTTTTGAACTGACGAGATCGAGGAAGATCGCGTTCGCCCGCGGGTCGGTGCGGAGCGCATCGTCGATCAGATGATGTGAGCGTCGCACCAGCCGCAGCGCGGCCGGGTTGAAGGCGACCTTGAGTTTTTCCGCCTCGGCGAACAATCGCACCAGGTTGACCGGATCGCGCTGAAACACTTCTTCGTCTTCGACGGTGATCCGCCCGTGCTCGATCTTGAAATCCGTTTCGCGCCGGACCTGCAGTCGCGTCCGCCACGTCACCGGGCCAAGGAGTCGCTCGATCGTCGGCGCGGTCTTGAGCTGCTTCATTTCGAGGTCGGCACAAACGATCCGCGTGAGATCGCCAACTTCCTTCGCGATGAGAAAGTAGTGCTTCATGAACCGCTCGACTGCCCGCAGGCCCGCGCGATCACGATAGCCGAGCCGTTGCGCCATATCCTGCTGGACGTCGAAAGAGAGCCGCTCTTCCGCCCGTCCGGTCATGAAGTGCAGGGTGCACCGTACCGCCCAGAGAAAATCTTCGGTGCGGTTGAACGCGGAAAACTCACTCGGAGAAAAAATCCCCGCATCGACGACCGCGGGGGCGCTCGGCGCGGGATTGCGCAGATAGCGGATGAGCCAGTGCAGCGTATTGAGATCACGGATGCCGCCTTTTCCATCCTTGACGTTCGGCTCGACGACATACCGCGAGTTGCCCGAGCGCTCGTGTCGGTTGTCGCGTTCGGCGAGTTTCGCGCTGATGAACTGGCGCGCGCTTCCGGTGACGACATCGCGCATAAAACGCTCTTGCAGCGTCGCAAACAGCGCGCGGTCACCGAGCAGGAAACGCGCATCGAGCACCGATGTACGGATCGTCATGTCGTCGCGAGCGTACGAGATCGCTTGGTCGACGGTGCGCACCGCGTGGCCGACTTTAAACTCAGATCCCACAGCAGGTACAGCATGTATTCAACGACGCTCTCGCCCCACGCCGTCTGTTTGTAGGGGAGGAGAAAAAGCAGATCGATATCCGAGCCGGGTGCGAGCAGCCCTCGACCGTAGCCACCGGTCGCGATGATCGCCATGCGCTCGGCGTCGGACGGGTTCGTGGCGCGGTAAACGTGCGCAGTCGTATAGTCGAACAGCAGCGAGATCAGTTCATCCTGAAAATCGCTGAGCGTGCCTGCGCAAAGCCGCCCGCTGCCATGCACGGCGAGGCCCGCCTCGGCTGCACGGTGCGCTTCACCGATCATTGCCTTAGCAAATCGAAGTACTTCGGGCCGTGCGGCGGACGCATCTTCACGCGCGGACCGGAAAATCTCCGTGAGTGCTTCGCGTGCCCGATCGGGATTGAAGAAATCGAGTTGTGCCGCGTGCCGCTGTCCCACCGGTACATGGACATGCCCGGCAGGCGTGTCGGCGTGCGTTTCGGGGGGCAGGTCGGCGTGCGCGTCGGCGGCGGAAGAGTCGCGACGTTCGGCGAGATTGGTCTTTCCGGCGGTCATTCACGCCCTCCGATGTCTTTCAGTCGGTAGAGCGCATCGAGCGCCTCGCGCGGGCTGAGCATGTCTGGGTTGATGGCATCGAGCGCCGTCGAGAGCGGCGTATCATTTCCTTCGGGCGCTGCGGCAATCGGGTTCGCCGGGCGGGCAGCCGCGAAGAGCGGAAGATCCTCGATCA
>JBCBJG010000056.1:0-14188 GCA_038523655.1 Pseudomonadota bacterium
CGGCGCAGCGAAGGGTTAGACTTGATGTGCAGCAGCGCGGTGCGGCCGTCCATCTTCGGCATGTTGAGATCGAGCAGGATCATGCCCGGGCGCGGCGCTCCGGCGTAGTCGCCGACGCCGCGGAGGTAGTCGAGAAGCTGCTCACCGTCCTCGACGAATGCGATGTCGTGGTCGAAGTCACTGTCCTCGAACGCTTCGCGCATGAACATCCGGTCGTCCGGGTCGTCTTCGGCGATCAGGATCGGAATTCGGTGTGCCGATTGGCCCGCCGCGTCGTGCTCGATCACGCCGGTTGTTGGCGAAGGCACGGCGGGGCTTACCACAAGCGGCGCGGCCGGTGGCGCGCAATCGACTTCCGCGCGGGGTGTGACGACGGGGCCGATGTCGTCATCCTCGTCCGGGCATGGCAGCATCTCGGCGAACGAGATTTCTGCAATGCCCGTGTCTGTGGCCTTTGGCTCCTGCTCGAACTCGGTCTTGAATTCTGGCTCGGGATATGGCTCAGGCAATTCCGCCGGAGCTGGAAACGCACCCATTTCCATCGTCGCAAACACAGGCTCCGGAAGCGGCGCGTCGATAACCGCATCGGCGAAGCGCGGAGGAAAAGGTTCGGCCATCCCCTCCGTCGCGCGATCGGTCGTATCCCCGATGGGCGCAGCACCGAATGCAATCGCCTCGTCCGAGATCACGTAGAAACCGTCTGTCGGCGCGGTCGGCGGGGTAACGGACGGGTTAGCGTTCCGTGAATCCGGATGCTGCAGCGCCGTTTCGAAGGCCGTCACCGCTGACCGTTGCGCATCAGAGGAAACTTGATCGCACGTATCGGCTTGGCCCGTCCCGGCAGCAGGCGCGTCATCCGCGCGGCTCTCGGCCGGAGCTTCGGCGGTTACCGCCCGGCTCATCGGGGTCTCAATCGCGTGGAGGTTAATATCCTCCGCCGCCTGATCTGCAGGCTCGGCATGCATTGAAGAATGTGCTTCGTCCGCCGGTTCCGCCGTCTCGGGCGCTCCTGACGGAACGCTCTCCGGTTGCGCCGACGCTGCGAAAAGGGAGATGAAACTGGCCAACTCAGGGCGGAGCGATGCCTCCGTCGGCGGGGTTTCTGCCGGCACCTCGACGGGTGCGTTCACGGGTGCGTTGACGGTAGCCTCGACCGTGTCGGCGTCGTCTGCGAGGCGCTCATCGCCATGTTGTGCGTCGCCGGTCTGCCCGGCGGCCGGGTCGATGCTGTCCGCTTCGTGGTGCTCCGCTTCGGTGAGGGAAACCTGCTCTTCGTCGGATTGCTCGCGTGGTGTCTCCGCGATCTCGCTCACCGACGGCGCCGGGATGATGGGCGCGAGCACGCGGCCGATGTTCTCGGCGGCGCGGGCCGGTGCCTGAAGCGCCGTCGAAATTCGATCATTTATACGTGCGGCGAAAACGGGCGGCGCTGCCTCTATCGCGGGAGCGCTCGGCGGTGGCGCAAGCGTCTCATCTGCCGCCTGCGTGGTCTGCGCCGAGGCTGCTGCGACGTCGCGGAACATGGGCGCTTCGACAGGTGCGGCACCAACGCAGGAGGGTGCGCGCTCGGCGGCTGGCTGCTGGTTTTCCTCCGCAATCGCGTCGCTGACCTCACGCGGCTCCACCTCGGAATCGTTCCGGGCGTCGGCATTATTGTCCACGCTGACCATCGATGGGGTTTCCTCGTCGGCGAACTCGGATACGGGGAGCGGTGTCTCAAACGCGTTTCCGCATTCAGTTCTGGCATCTTCCGCGGCATGGGTTTCGCTGACAGCATCGTCGGCCACAGCGGTGCCCGCATCGGCGGACGGCGAAGCATTTGCTGCTTCGCCCGCAACCATTTCGAGCGTCTCGAGCGACGCGACCAGCGCGGCGACCTGCTCATCGCAGACGTCTTCCGCGCCTACCGTCGCAGCGACTTCCGCGTTACGAATTTCTGAAGCTGCACCTTCAAGGACCGTACCGTCAGCGGCTGGTTCGTCCTGGACATCGGGCGCGTTACCATACTCAGACGCATCAGCGGATGGCGGGGTGTCGATCTCCTCGATCGCCGCTTCACAGGCCTGCTCGGCAGCATCCACGATATCGGCCAATGGCGCTGCGGAAAGCGCGTCCGACACATCCTCGCCCGCCTCAGTTCGCTCCTGATCAGCGAGCATTTCGCTCTCATCCAGCGCGTTAATCGGTGCGGCGTGTGGCTGGCGCCGTACGGGTCGATCGAGCCGGCGCAGCGTGCCGCGGGACTTCGGCACAGATGAGCCGACAATCTGGTGCCGGGTCGGGTTTTTAATCCGTGGTCGATCAAGGAAGACGATGCCGACTTCGGAATCGCGCCGCCAGACCACCTCAGCGTCGACCTCGAAGCCGTCGAGCTCGATCAGCAGCTCGAACGTCTCCGGCACGGAGAGATGGTCCTTGACCTGCAGGCGCGCGCCCGTCTCAGAAAGATCGCGCACGACGCAGGGGAGGGTCGCACAGCGCGCGGCGAAAGCGATCTTCGCCCCTTTGAGGACCCGCTTTCGCTCCGCGCCGCGGGCTTCCCCGGCCTCAGCCTCGCCCATGATGGATACCCCCAACACAGCCGAAGGGGGCTCAACGCACACTTCGACGCTTTATTCTCTCTATCGAAATAGCAGGGGAGGCTTACTGAATTCTTTCCCCTTCCTGGCGAAGGAAAATGCAGCACGCGCAGTTTACGTGGATTTCATTCTTAACGACGGGTCTTCAGAGGAGGAATACGAGTACGCTCGCGACGATCAGCGCCATGCCGACCATTTCTGTCCGGGACACCCGTTCGCGGAAGTAAAACGCTGAGATGGCCAGCGCGAACACCGCCTCTATCTGGCCGACCGCCTTCACGTATGCGGCGTTGACCAGCGTCATCGCCGTGAACCAGCCGATCGAGCCGACCGCGGAGGTTATCCCGACGAACAGCGATGGTCGCCAGTGGGCGCGGACTGTGGGTTGTTCAGCGGCGCCGGAACTGACAAACCAGATACCGAAGCCGATAACCTGGAGCAGCACGACCGCGTTTACGGTCCATGCTGCGGCGCGCACGAACGGCTCGTTCAGCGCCAGCGAGGCTTCGCGGAGGAAAAGATACGAGAGCGTAAAGCCGAGCGCTGCCGCGAACCCTGTCAGGATCGCAGGAGAGAAGAGCGCGCCGAGGCGGCCTGCTCCACGCGTGGCTTCGCCGCTCGGCCCCTCGACGACGGCAATGCCGCCGAATTTTTCAGCAGACAGGAAACCGACACCGAGCGCTGCAGCGGCGATACCGACCCAGCCGGTGAGCGTGACCGCCTCGCCGAAGATCACGAGGCCGAGGATGGCGGTCAGCACGATGTCGAACTTCGGTAGCACCGTTCCCACCGCAAAGTTCCGCATCGTGAACAGGACTAGCAATAGCCAGGTGGCAACGACCTGCGTCAGCGATGCGCCGAGCGTATAGAGCCAGAACGCGGTGCCTAGGTCGGGAAGCGGCGCATCCGACCACCACTCGACTGCGAGCAGGTAGACGACCAGGAAGGGCATCCCGAACAACGATCGTATCCCGGTGGTCGCAGTCGTCGAGAGATGCGCGTTGAGCTGCTTCTGCCCGGCGGTGCGGACGACCTGCAGCAGTGCCGCGAAGATACTGATCGCAATCCAGAGCAGCTCCATCTCACCGCCCGGCTGCGCCCAGGGCGACGGCGACGGTCACCACGCCGAGCGCAGTGGAAATAAGGATGGCGCTCGAGGTACGGCGCACGGCGACACTATATTGCTCCGCGAGCACGAAGCTGTTGCCGGCGATCGGCAGCGCCGCGAAGACGATGCCGACGGCTAGCCACTCGGCGCGCACCCCGAACACCGGACCGAGCAAAATTGCCGCGAGCACCGGGTGTGCGACCAGCTTGATTACGACGGGGATGGTGATCGCGATCCCGTCCCCCGCAACGCGACGCCCGGCGAGCGAGGCGCCGAGCGCAAACAAGGCGGTGGGGCCGGCAGCTCCAGACAAAAAATCGAGGAACCGCGTCGCCGGCACCGGGAGCGACAAGCCGCTCGCCGATAAAGCAAGCCCGGCGACGATCGAGAGGAAAAACGGATTTAGGACGACGTTGCGCGCGATCGCGGCGGGTGTCGTGTGCTGTTCCTCCGCTGGGACGGTCAGGCGCGCCGTCGTTGCCTCGTCGGTCGTGGCACGCCGTGCGCTGCGCAGTTTCGCCCACTCCAGCAGCGCGATCGTCATTGGGATGATGATGACGAGGTCGACGATCATCGCCATCGCGAAGGGGCCGGCAGCGACGGGGCCGAACGCGGCAAAGGTGAGCGGTAAACCCAGAAAGCCGAGATTTGCGACGCAGGATGCCTGACCGGCCATCGCCATGCGGCCGAGATCTGCGCCGGTGAGCACGCGTGCACACAGCGCTGCGAGGAAAAAAATCGAAAGGCCGGCGATCAAATAGGCGGCGAAAAATCGTGCATCCAGCACCGAGGCGAACGGTGCCGAGCCGATCGCCTTCACAAGCAGCGCCGGCATAGCGAACCAGAATACGAAGACGTTCAGCGCGCGGACGGCGCCATTGCCAAGCATGCGGGTTGCCGCCGCAAGCAGGCCAAGGCCGGCGACGGCAAACAACGGCAGCGTCAATTCAAGGAGGAGCGTCATGCTGGCACTTCGTGGGCAGCCTGCGGCGCGTTGTGCCTGACGCGCGTTGGCCCGCCGGTGAACTCGGTGCCAGGGCAACAGACATCAGCGGTCTGTATTGCGCAAGGTGCCTGGGCGTCTGGGCGTCTGGGCGTCTGGGCACGTTGGTGCCTGAAGCCAAGGGTGGCTGGGGATTTAACCCCGCTGGCATCGCTGGCGTCTGGACGCCTGAACGTCTGGGCGTGTGGGCATCCGAAATCCAACCAGCGGCCACCGCAAAGCGTGCACTCGGGGGCTGCAACTTTCACGGCGGTCGACACGTTTGCTGCGAAACGTTTGTCCACGACGACGGCCGAGGCGGCGGATGTGCTCGCGAAGTGCATGCCGAGCCCGGCGGCGCGCAAGGCAGACTTGCGTCACTCGGCCTGCGACTTGCCACCCCCGGGGCGGGCTGACACAACCGCCACTGATCACGCGCCGCAGCGTCGGGCGCACGACCACTTTTCACGAAGGCTCGCGCGACCATGACGACGGTTCTCTGCATGCACCATCAGCCGGATGCGATTTCCGGGATCCTCGAGGAACGGTTCCCCGCCCTCGATGTGCACTACGCCGCGACGAATGCGGAAATTTCTGAGAGATTGTCGAGCATCGCGCCGGAGGTCGTCTTCTCGATCAAGGGCCCGGAGTTTCCGGGGAACGAGCATCGGCGCGTCCTCGATTGCCCGGAGGTAAAATGGGTTCAGGTCGGCGGCTCGGGTTACGAGCATATGCAGCCCTACGACGCGGGCCGCATTGCGATGACGAATTGCGCGGGGCTTCTCGCACGTCATCTTGCACAGACCGTTACAGGCGCGATGATCGCTATGAACGGGCATTTCTTCACTTATCGCGATCAGCAACGGCGGGCCGAGTGGACGCCTCGTGCATTCGAGCCGCTCGAAGGGCAGCGCCTGCTCGTGGTCGGGCTCGGGCAGATCGGCACGTGGGTTGCGCATAACGCGAAGGCGCTCGGAATGCAGGTCGATGCCGTGCGGCGCGGGAGCGAAAAGCCCGACGTGGTGGACCAACTTTTTACCCCCGATGTACTTCATGAAGCACTGTCGCTCGCCGATGTCGTTTCGGTCCATGTCCGCGCGACGCCCGAAACGCAGCATCTCTTTGCAGCGGATACGTTCGCTGCGATGAAACGGGGGGCGTACTTCATCAACACATCACGCGGCATGGTCGTCGATACGGCCGCACTGATCGACGCGCTCGATCAGGGTCACCTCGCTGGGGCCTACCTCGATGTGTTCGAAGAGGAACCGTTGCCGGGTGATCATCCGATCTGGGCGCGTGATAATGTGTTCGTGATGCCGCATGCATCGGACAACATCCACGCGTGGGACAGGCGCTTCACCGAATTTTTCGCCGACAACATGGAACGCTGGCTCGCGGGCAAGCCGCTACTCAACAGGGTGGATGGCTGATGCCCAAGAGTGCGGAGAAAAAAGCCCAGAAGGCCAAAGCGAAAACGCAAAAGAAAAAGGCCAAAACCGGCGCTAGCGGCAAGGCACGTAAAACCGCAACGAAGTCGATCAACCTCGCGCTGCAGGGCGGCGGGTCACACGGTGCGTTCGCGTGGGGGGTGTTGGACCGTCTGCTCGAAGACGGGCGGGTCGACATCGAGGCGACGACATCCGCGTCGGCCGGCAGCATGAACGCGGTCGTTCTCGCGCATGGCCTGACGGAGGGTGGACCGCAGGCCGCGCGCGCGGCGCTTCACAACTTCTGGGAACGCGTCTCGGGTGCGTCGCGCTATGCGTTCGACCCATCGTCGGCAGCGTTCACGGCGCCGCCGTTCCTCGGGCCGGACTGGCAACCGATGTTCCAGGAGTTCTTCGTCGACACCTTCACGCGGCTCACGTCGCCCTATCAGCTCAATCCGCTAAACATCAATCCGCTACGCTCTATCCTCGAGGAGAGCGTCGACTTCGAAAGGTTGCGTGAAGCCTCCGCGATCAAGCTGTTTATCTCCGCGACCAACGTCCGCTCAGGCAAGATCAAGATCTTCGAGCAGCGCGAGCTGTCAGCCGATACGGTTATGGCGTCGGCCTGCCTGCCGTTTCTGTTCCAGGCGGTCGAAATCGACGGTGAGGCGTACTGGGACGGGGGATATATGGGCAATCCGCCGATCTATCCGCTGATCTACAATTGTGACTCGCGCGATGTCGTGGTGATCCACCTCAATCCGATCACCCGAACGGACATTCCAAAAGACCCCGGCGCAATCATCGATCGGGTGAACGAGATCTCTTTCAACTCATCGCTGATGCGGGAGATGCGCGCGATCGCGTTCGTGACCGAGTTGATCGAGAAGGGGCAGATCGTCTCCCGCGATCTTCGCCAGATGCTGATCCACTCGATCGAGGCGGAGGACCTGATGCGGGACCTGTCGGCTGCGAGCAAGCTCAACCCGGAGTGGGCGATGCTGGTGCGTCTGCGTGACGAAGGACGCGCCGTC
Source organism: Pseudomonadota bacterium (assembly GCA_038523655.1). GTDB lineage: Bacteria > Pseudomonadota > Alphaproteobacteria > Rhizobiales > CALHAX01 > CALHAX01. Next base: position 7,137 of record JBCBJG010000056.1, read on the forward strand.
GCAGAACGCTGGCTCGACATGAATTTCGACGATCTCGGGAGCCGGTCGACGGTCGATATCCGCGACAAATACTTGTAGCGCCCACTAAGGGGCAAGGCGGGGGAGGCCGTGCGACACCGCTCGCGCCCGGACAAACTGCACTGGCCGGAACGGGACGCTGCGCCCCGCTCCGGTGGTCGAGATGCGCGCGGTTACTCGACCGTCACGCTGATCCGCTCGGACATGACTGGCGGGTTGTGCGGAATGTGGTTCTGATCGCCCAACACGAGTTGCAACGTGTGCTTTCCGGCCGGCAGATCGAGGGTGACTTCTGTCTGGCCGCCGCCAAAGTGGCGATGCTGATCGTCGGCCGGGATTGGGTCGTTCAGTTCCTCACCCTCGATCTTCTCGTTGATGATCAGGTGGTGGTGGCCCGTCTTCTCCTTCTCGACCCCTGCCGGTGCGACGCCCATACCCTTCAGACCAAAGCGGATGGTCACCGGGTTCTTGAGGGTTGCGCCGTCTTCGAGGCCGACGAAGTAGACCGACGCGCCCTCCGGTGCGGGGGTATCACCAGCGATTGCCGGTGCTGTCGCGAGGGCGAGCGCGGTCAGCGCTGCGAGTGCTTTGATTTTCATAGAGGTTCCTCCGTTTAGAAGTCTTGTTATGGCGCCACAGTACACGGAATGGGAAGCGCTGCGCGCGGTCCGCCCGTTCTGCGCTGCGAACACAACAGCTATACGTTCGCCGATGGTGGTGTGATCGGGTGAACCCGGGTTGCATCTGCGCATTGGGCCTAGGGCTGCGCTGCAACGCAGCCGTTCGAACCCGCGGCCCGTAAGATTTGTCGCCGTCAACAGGAGACCTGGAATGCCAGCAACTTTTCGTGAAGCGCGTCTCGTAGCGCTTGCTATCGTCGGCGCAGCTGTGGTTCTGCCGAGCACCGCCGACGCCCATCACACCAAGAAGAAGCGCAAGGTCACGGTAAACGCCCCGCATACGCACGTGTCGGTGGACGAGAAGGTCCGCGTAAATGCGCCCTATACGAAAGTGCGCGTGGGCAAGCGGCGCGTGAAGGTTCGGGCACCGTACGTGAACATCAACGTCGGCTGGTAAGGGCAATTTCTACCGCTAACTGCGGCATCGGCGATCGACCCTCCGGTCGATCGCCAGAGCGCGCGGTTGCAGGGTGTGAGACCGGTCAACCAGCGAACCGACCGCCGCGATTGTCTTCGCGACGAAGTCCGCCGCACACGCTCGACAGCCGGATGTCGTGGCCGATGAACTCGCAGACCCGCTGCTTGTGGTTGATGTTGCTGCGCAGACGGCGACCCGTTGTTCGGATTCCGTAGGTGCGCGCGACCTTGGCCATCTGCTCATGTTCGCAGAACGGCGTGATGATCTGAGACGATTTGTTGATCTGGACGTTGCCGCGGCAGGTGATGGCGTGCGCGGGTGACGGAGCGGCGGCGATCGACACACCGATGGTCATGACCGACGCAATCGTCGGCAACAGGATGCGGCTGGCGATGCGGTGGGACAGCGAATTTCGAGCATTCATGGTGACGCCTCAGGGGTTCGGGGGGAGCCACTGTTTAGCACGCGCGCCACGGTGATCGTTTCACAGCCGAGTGAGCAGTGGCAGGTGAGGGTGACCCGGATTGGTGGCTCGTGGCCCTAGGCTTGGAAGGCGTGGGCGCGAGTAGGTCGGCGGATGGCCCGAGCCGGAATAATGGACGCCGCAAACAGAAAAGGCCGCTCTTGCGAGCGGCCCCGTGAGTCTGGCTGGGTAAACAGCCCGATCAGTCGATCCGGGTTACCGGACACGCAAAAGAGGCTGCTCCCCTGCGCGCTCGACAACCCCAAGCTGATCACCCAGCTTCAAGATCTCACTCGACATTGGATCACCTCCTTTCGCTCGTTGAACATGCCACAACGCTGGCATGATTTGAGCGCCATGAAAAGCGGCAATTCGGACTCGACCCGCGAGGGGCCACTGCCATATCGACGCAAGGATGACGGATCGCGCGTTACCGACGGATGGGCAGCCGCCCTTAACACCCGGCAGCAGCACGCCGACGGACAAGCGACTTGCGGCTGCCACTGAGCTGGCCGGAGAGATTGCCTCGGCGCTCGACCTCGATGCGCATCTGGCGCTCTGGGACGGATCGCGGATGCCGCTCGGCCGCAATGTGAGCAGTGACCTCACGATAGGCATTGGCGGGCCGGGGGTTATATCATCCCTCATGCGCCGGCCATCCCTCGATCGTCTCATCCGGCATTACGCGCACGGCGATATCACGCTCGACGGCGGGACAATCATCGATCTTGGCGAGGCGCTCGGCAGCGAAAGCTCACGGCGCCGACTGAAGGGCGTGTCGAAGCGCAAGTTGCTCGGCCTGCTGGCCCCGTTCCTCTTTGCGCCCGCGACGCCGCCCGGGCGTAGCCGCGACTTCGGTGGCGGCGAGGCAGGCGTGTCGCGTGCCGAAGACGATAATCGGGCCTTCGTGCAATTCCACTACGACGTCGGGAATGCCTTCTACGAGCTCTTCCTCGATCCACGCATGCAGTACTCGTGCGCCTACTTTACCGACTGGTCTAACACGCTCGAGCAAGCCCAGACCGACAAACTGGAGATGGTCTGCCGTAAACTCCGGCTCGCACAGGGAGAGCGGCTGCTAGATATCGGCTGCGGCTGGGGCGGCCTGATCTGCCACGCTGTCGAACACCACGGTGTCGAGGCGACAGGCGTGACGCTTTCCAAAGAGCAACTGCAGCTTGCGCGTGAACGCGTCGAGGCACGGGGGATCGCCGACCGCGTTACGCTGCGGCTGATGGACTACCGCGATCTCGATGGCACCTTCGACAAGATCGCCTCTGTCGGGATGTACGAGCATATCGGGATCGCCAACATCCCGGCATACTTCTCGAAAGTGCGGGGCCTGCTCGCGCCGAATGGCCTGTTTCTGAACCACGCGATCTCCCGGCGGTCGAAGCGCAAGGGCAAGCGGTTCTCCGCACGGGCAGAGCAGCGCGCACTCCAGAAGTATATCTTCCCAGGTGGGGAACTCGACGACATCGGCCATACCGTGGCGGCGATGGAGCAGGCCGGTTTCGAGGTCCACGATGTCGAAGGGTGGCGGGAGCATTATGCCCGCACGACCCAAATCTGGTGCGAGCGCCTGCATGCCCGACGCGACGAAGCGATCGCGCTGGTGGGGCCGGAGACATTCCGTATCTGGGTCGCCTATCTCGGCGGATGCTCGCTCGCATTTTCACGCGGCTCGGCGCGGATCTATCAGACGCTCGCGAGTTTTTCCGCCAAGGGTCCGAGCCCGTTGCCGCCAACCCGTGCAGATCTGTACCGCGACGGCTAGCGCGTCTCGCGGCGAGCCCGCAGATGCCGAAGGCCGCATCCGGGTCGTTTCCGAGGGTGTTAAGACGCCGCGGCCGGGAACCGGTCGACCTCGCATTGGCTTTGAGACAGACCGGACACGTCCCACCCGCCGTTCAGGAGACCGACATGGCACTCGCAGAAGCGCTGCCGACGATCGACAAGGATCGTCGCGAAGAAGACCTCGAGGAGTTGCTCGAGGTCCAACGCGCCGCGTTCGCAGCAGATCCGATGCCCTCGGCCTCGGTTCGCCGGGATCGACTTAAGCGGCTGAACAATGCGCTACTCGACTATGAGGATCGACTGATCAAGGCCGTCGACGCCGATTTCGGAACCCGCGCGGAAACCGAGACGCGTCTGGCCGAGATTTTTCCTCTGCTTGAAGGCATCCGTTACCACAGCAAACGCGTCGGTCGGTGGATGAAGCCGGCGCGTCGGCATACTCCGCTCACCCTGCAGCCGGCGAAGGTGCGCGTGCACTACCAGCCGCTCGGCGTCGTCGGGATCGTCTCGCCGTGGAACTTCCCGATCATGCTCGGGCTCTCACCGCTGATCGGTGCTTTGACGGCCGGCAACCGTGCGATGATTAAGATGTCGGAGTTCGCACCGCACACCGCCGACGTCGTCGCGGAGATGATCGCGACCACATACGCGCCCGAAGAAGTCACCGTCGTGCGTGGGGGCAAGGACATCGCGGAGGCGTTCACGAAGCTTGCGTTCGATCACCTGGTGTTCACCGGATCGACCGAGGTCGGGCGGATCGTCATGAAGGCGGCGGCGGACAACCTGACGCCGGTCACGCTTGAGCTCGGTGGCAAGTCGCCAGCGATCATTCACGCGGATTTCCCGCTCGATGAGGCTGCGCGACGGATCGCATTTGGGAAGGGCATCAACGCCGGGCAGATCTGCATCGCGCCGGACTACGTGCTGTGTCCCACCTCGCTCGTGGCGAATTTTGTCTCCGCGTTTCACAATGTGATCGCGGAGGGTTATCCGCAGATGCGCGACAACCCGCAGTACACCTCGATCATCACCGACGCACAGCATCGCCGATTGAGCGACGCGTTGGACGATGCCAGTGAAAAAGGTGCGACGCTAAAGGTCGTTAATCCGGCCGATGAGACCTTCACCGGCACACGCAAAATGCCGATGACCATCGTCACCGATGTGACGGACGACATGACGATCATGCAGGAAGAAATCTTTGGGCCTATCCTGCCGATCGTGCCCTACGACACGATGGAAGACGCGATCGCATACGTAAACGCACGGGCTCGACCATTGGCGCTCTACTACTTCGATTGGGATAGTGCGCGCGGGGCCCGCGTGATCCGCGAGACCCGGGCCGGCGGCACATGCCTTAACGATACGCTGAGCCACGTGATCGCCGACGATATTCCGTTCGGTGGCATCGGCGCGTCGGGCGTTGGTCACTATCACGGGCACGAGGGGTTCCTGCGCTTCAGCCACGCGCGTGGCGTTGTCGAGCGCGGCAAGATCCACCCAACAGTGAAGCTTGGCCCGCCTTGGAGCGGCCCGTTGTTCGATACAATGATGCGCATTCAGCGCTGGCGCCTCGGGCGGATGTAGCTACCGGCCGTGAGCAATCCGGCCGTCGATACCTGACGTAAACGGCGCATGATGAAAACGACCAAACTGCGCGCAACCAGCATGCTCTCGTTCAGCGTGCTCGTCTTCTCTGGCGCCCTTGCCATGGCGACACCGCCGGCGGTTTTACTCGATGGCGCATGGTGTTCACCGGCGGGTGAGCGCGTGGAGATCGACGGCACGCGGGTTGTGACGCCTGGCGGCCGCGTCGTCGAAGGCCGCCTGACCGAACATGCGCTCGTGCTGCGCGTGCCGGATGGTGAGCGGGGTGCCGGCGACGATCTCTATTTTGAGCCAGCTGGCAAAGGCCAACTAAAGGTCACGACGATCCGGCCGGTGCAGATCGAGCCGGGGGCACATGAAGACTGGTCGCGTTGCGCGACGACGACGAGCTGAGCCGCCGCAGACTCGCATGCTACGTGTGGCGATCGCCACGCCAGCCGACATTCCTCACGCGAACTCTGCCGCCGCGTGCACCGTCCGCTACGCTTCTGCTAACATCCGCCGACTGTTAGCGGGCGAGGTGTGCACCCTGCTAACCGCAATGAGCAGGGAGGAGCGGGGCCATGTTGTCACGCGGATCACGGTTTTTCGTCGGGTTCGTGTTCGCCATTCTCGGCGCGTCGTTCATCGCGACGACCGCTCTCATGCTCTACGAGTATCGCCACTCCGACTGGCCGGGCATCCTCACGTTCTACAGTCACGTCTACATCTTCTACGCGACATTCGGGCTGGTCGCGCTCGCAGCATTTTACATCCCATGCTGTGTCTTCACCGACATGTACTGGAAGCATATTCCCTACGGCCGCATCCGCTTCCTCGCGGGTTTCGCTTTGCTTGGCGGGCTGAGCGTTGCGATCTCGAGCATGCTGCTGGCCGGGAACGAGCGGTACTACTGGGAAATCGCTCCAGAAGCGCTTGCGAGCGACCGTGGCGGGCAGGTGCGCTGCGGCGACGACGGAGAGAGAAGCTGCCGCCGGCTTGCAGTACTCAATGCGCTTTCTGCGACGCGCGAGATCAGCCAGTCGCGGATCGGGCTCGGGCCTTTCGGTCGGGATTGTCGACCGGACCCGCTCGTTGAACTCTCATCCAACGCGCAAGCACCGCGGTGGTGTTTCGTCAGCGCGAGCATGGAGACCGCAGCCTCGTGTTGCCGGGTGCAGGACGCTTTCGCGCAGACCATGACCCGGCTCTACGAGACGCCGGGGAACCGCTCGCTATCCAGCCTGGTTACACCCGTGCTGCTCCCGCTGAAGATTTTCTTCCTGCTCGTGCTCTACACCGTCGGTGTGCTGCTCGCGCTGCGGCGACAGCGGGTCGACACGCATTACGAGACCATGGCCAAGCGGATCGAGACCGGCGTGCTCACCGGCGCGTTCGTCATGCTCTTCTGGCCGGTGATGAACCACGCCTACCTGCAATCAACGGCCGTCCTCTACGGCTCGCACGGTGACAGCCTTTTTCGCCTGCTCGGTCCCGCGTTCAGCCTTATGTTTGGCGGCTGGGCGCTGATGCTGCTCTTTTTCTTCCATCGGCGATACGAGAAGTCGCTGGAGGCGGTCGGCAAGATTGCGGGCCTGCTCGCGAGTGCGCTCGCCATCCTGCAGTACGAAAACATCGTGAACTGGGCGGAGCGCATTACGGGGTCCGGGGCGAACTCCTTCACGATCGCGATTCTGGTCGGGCTCGGCGTGCTGGCGTTGATCCAGCTACTGGTGCGGATGTCGAGCGCAGACGGGCGCGGGCTCTCGGGTGATCTGTTCGACGACGATCGCGCGCCGGGCAACGCGTCATCAAAACAGCCGCTCGCCGGAGCGTCCGCCGGCTCAGCGGACGGGATCGTCGGGGCGGCGTACGCAGACGATCTGCCAGCCGCGCCAAAGTCAGCAGGGCTCGATCCGCTTCGATGACGGTCGACCGTGCCGGCGCGGCGGTCCGAGACAAGCCTGCGCGGCGCGCCGGTGGCAAGGGTGATAGCGATCGCGTCGTTATCGAGCACGCAGCATTGAGGATGGTCGTCGGCCTGCTTTCGTGAGACCGACAACGAGGACGGAAACGCATGACGTCGAAC
>JBCBJG010000057.1:0-14161 GCA_038523655.1 Pseudomonadota bacterium
AGCAGGCGGAATTTGCGATCCGTGTAGACTGGCATCCGCTCGAGTTCGGCTTCCGAGCGCTGCGGCAGCACCAGGCCACCATTCGACCGCTTGCGGAAATCAGTGAGCGGGATCGCCATATCGGGTTCGCCGAGCCCGAGGAACCTACCGACACCAACGACGACGAAAACTTTATCTCCCCGCATGGCAATCTCGTCGACTTCTCCGACACTGCCGCCGGATTGACCGTAGACGGTCTGGCCGATGATATCGATGATCCGTGTCTTGTTCAGCGGATGCCGCTTGAGCAGCACGGCATATTGGGCCTGCTCGGCACTACTCATCCGCGGCTCGGAGCTATCCGACGATGACGCTTGGCGCACCTGCTGGTCGCGCTGGCTGCGATTACGGTCGGACGTGTTCTGTGCCGACTGCGTATTCTGCCCGTCTTGGCCATTCGACGTGTTCTGGTCACGCTGCTCGCTCTGGCTGCTCTGGGAATTCTGGCCGTCTCCGGAGTTCCCCTGCGAGCGATTCGCATTCTGCCGCTGCTGGTTCTGATTACCCGCGTTGCTCGAACCGTCGGCAAAGCGGAAGTTCACCTGCGGATCACCCTGCTGCACATCGACTTGCGGGTTGTTCACGCGCGACACATTAACCTCCGCTTCGCCTCGCTCAACGTTCACGTTCGGATCGCTCTCAAGACGGAAGTTGATTGCCGGGTCAGACTGTTGGACCTGCACGTTCAAGCTCGGATTTTCCGGCCGCTCCACGTTCATCTGCGCATCGCCACTCTGAACGTTGACGTTCGGCTGCGCCCCGCGGAATGCAAGGCGCGGCTTCGGCTGAACGAAGCGGATTTCCGGGCGGTCCTGCTCAACGGAAACTTCCGGGTCCTGCATCGACACGTTCACATCCGCACGCGGCTAAACGACCTCGATGGTCGGCATCAGAATCCGCACCGTGATCTCCGGCTTCTGCTGCTTCACGTTCACCACCGGCGACGGCTGCTGCACGGTGATTTCCGGCGCGGGCTGGCTCACGGTGATTTCGGGCTTCGGCTGGCGCACGTTGATCCGCGGACGCTTTTGATCAACTTCGACGCGCGGGTCCGGCTGGCGCACCCGCACATGCGGCGGCGACTGATCGACGATGACGCGACCGTTCATCAGCGGCGAGCCGCTCTGGGCCGCGGCCATCTGGCGACGCTGACCATCGCGTTGATTTTGCGTGTTCTGTGTGTTGCGCCGGTTTTGACAGTTCTGGCGGTTTTGGGCGCTGCTCGCCGCGGGCCTCACGAAGCGCGACAAGAAAAACGCGATCCGCAAGAATGAGGTTGCCGCCATCACTGTTGGTCGCGAGGCGGTTCGCCCGTCGCAGCCGCCGCAGACAACGTACCTCGTCATCGGTCCGATCAGCCTGCTGCAAAAGGCTCTCCACCCGGCGCAGGCGCCGGTCCGTCAGGTCCGCCGCGGTGCCTCTCCCTCGATTCGCGAATACATCTCCTCGCACGTCGTAGGTGCGTTGGCGCTTTGCGGGCCGGAGCCAGATTGTTGCGACTGCGAGAACGCAGGCACGAAAAGAAGCCCTGCCGCGCCGGTCGCGAGCGGGAGTGTTTGAAGTTTACGCGTTGGGGGGACCTCGAGGGCGCCGTAGTTTAAGTCCGCCAACCGCACCGAAGCATGCGAAGTCCTCGCACCCGGGCCCACGGGTCTGAAAACCAGAGGCTTTAAAGACTGTTCAAGAGATTTTTTGTCCCTGCCGTAGTGCACCCGCGATGCTGCAGTACGCAATGATCCGTGCGCGGCGGAAATGCCGGTCGAGCACTTAGTTCCCGCCAGAAGCGCCCGTGCTGCCACTCGTCGGGCGCACCGCACTGGCCGACTGTGTTCTGCCAAGGGCGCCGGAGAAAATCGCCGCTGCCCCCGCAAGCCCGCCACCGCTGTCTCCACCCACCACCGTATGCGGCACCAGACGCGAGATGAGGCTTACCAGTTCCGGTTTCCGCTCAAGCGCGGTGAGCGTTTTTTCCAGCGCCTGCAAAAGCGCGACACGGTCCTTGCCGAGCACGTTTGCCTGCGCTTCCTGACCGAGCGCGAGCTGCTCGAGAAACTGCTTTTCCGCACGCCCGAGCGCAGCGCGTTCGCTCTCACGCTGGTTCGCCACCTTCACGGCGATCTGCGCTGCGACGAGTCGCGGCTGCTCGTTTGCCGTGGCCCGCGCTTGCTCCGTTTCGATCCGCTTTTCCTGCGCCTGCGTCTCGCGGGCATAGGCGAGCGAGAGCTGGTCTGCGAGCTGTTCGCGCAGCCGTGAAACGAGCAACTCCGGCGGCACAGCGGGTTCGCCGAGGCGGATTTCCTGGATGTCGACACCCGCCTTCAGACCCTCGCGCTTCACGAGTTTTTCGATGTTCTGCTCGAGCGCGTCGCGGTTCTCGATCAGATCGAGCACCTTCGTGCGGCGGCGAATGCGTTTGTCCGGATCCTCCGGATCGACCACCTCGATCGTCGAGCCCGCAACGTTGCGCACGATCGAGCGGATCGCGGGCGTCAGGATACGGTCCTCGATCGCGTCGAGCCCGCCGACGGCCCCGACGACGATCGGCGCATTCTCCGGCGAGACCTGCACCAGCGCACGCAGTTCCTGCGGAATGTCCCAGCCTTCGACTTTCACGAAGACCGCGCGGTCGGCTGCATCGTCAGGCACCGGTTGCGCTTCCTGGCGCTCGACCTGCTTGATATTTCCTCCCTGATCGACAGAGAGATCGATGATGCGCTTTGTAAACCCGCCCTTGTACACCCAGGTCTTAACCCGCGTTTCAACCAGCGTCACCTCGTAGGCCTTGCGGTTCAGATACTCCGCGCCCGGCTCCAGCGGTTTGCGCCAGATGCCGACGCATCCCTCGTCGACCAGTGGCACCGAAAGCGCCCCGGCGACTGTCGAGACCTCGGTTTTGGTGCAGTCGACGCCGGGCTTCTGCACGTTGGACTTCACGACGCCGACAAAGCCAACAGGAATGACCGTCGCCTTGGTGGTCTGGTCGACCCGCACATTGAAGAGGTAGCGATTCAGACGGTAGCTGCCGGGCTTGAGCACGGTTTCTTGGGGCCCGCGGTAGTACTTCCCGGACTTGAGAAAGCTCTCGGCATTGAGCAGTTCTGGCTGTGCGTCGTCGGCGACAGCGGGTGCGATGAACATGCCATCCGGCATCGGCGCTCCGTCGAGTGCGACGAGCTCACCGTAATATCCCTCCGGGATGGTGACGACGGGATATTCCTCCACCTTGAAAAGCACGTTGATGAACGGACGGAAGTGAAATCCCGGGCCGAGCACCTCGGCTTGCGGGCCCTTCTGCCCATCGGTCGCGATGATCCGCCCTTCCGGCAGGTCGGAAAAACCGTAGATCCGCTTCAGATGGCCTACGCGATCAGCGTCGATGCTGACGAATGACGTCGATGCGAGGAAGAAAATTCCGATCACGATGGACAGCGCGCCGACCGTTTTGCCGATAGCGCCGACGGCGCCGCCGAAACTGCGCGCTGCCCCCTTGCCGAGCAGTGATGGCATCAGCGCAAGCGTAATTCCGCCAACGAGAAAAAGCCCGCCAAGAATGATCCAGATCACGTGTCTGCTCCGAGGATTATTTTCCGCCCATGCGGAGCCTCGGAGCGAATCATTATCAGGAGATTAATCTTTCGGATCAACCTATCTGGTCGCGTCGGGTGGAGGCCGCAGCCTTGACCGCCCATATGACGATCCCGACCACGAGCCCCCAAAACGCTCCGCTTACGCCGAGTAGCGTCATCCCACTCGCGGCGATCAGGAACGTGAGTGCCGGCGCCTCGATCTGTCCGGTGTCGGCGAAGGCGGCGGAAAGCGAGGCGACGAGCGCCGGGATCAAAGCCAGTCCTGCAACCGCTGTGATCAGCTCGATCGGCGCAAGCGCGGCAAGTGCAGCAACGGGCGCAGCGGCGAGCGCCAACCCGACATAGGCGATGCCCGAGGTGATCGCCGCCCAGTACCGTTTTCCCGGGTCGCGGCCCGCGTCGTCACCGCTCATCATCGCCGCTGTGATGGCCGACATGTTGACCGGCACAGCCCCGAATGGCGCGATCACCATGCTCAACCCACCGGTCGTGCGGAGCAGTTGCCCGCGATTTACCGGATAGTGGTTGAGCTCCAGCACTGCGAACCCCGGGATGTTCTGCCCGGCCATCGTAACGAGGTAGAGCGGTAGCGCGAGGGAGAAAATACTGAACAGAGAGAGAATTGGGCTCGGCAAGTCGAACGCAGGAAGAAGGGTCATCGGTGCGATGCTGTCGTCCGGCACATCGACCCCAATGAAGACAACCGCAGCAAACGCGATGACCGCAAATGGCATCGCGGCGAGCTTGCGCCAAGCCAGGCCGGCGAGCCATGCGGCCAGTACAGGCAATACCAGCAGCGGCACCGACCCGAGCGCGAGCGCAGGGGCCATACACAGCTTGAGCAGCACTCCGGCAAGCAACGCATTCGCGACCGGTTTCGGGATCGCGGCCACAGCCCGCCCGAGCAGCGGCAGCACACCCGTTGCGAGGAGGAGTATGGCGCAGACCATGAACGCGGCAACGGCTTCGCCGAACCCACCCGCGGGTGCGGACGTCGACGCGAGAAAGGCGGCGCCCGGTGTCGACCATGCGACGGCTGCCGGGATGCGCGTCATTGCAGGGAGTAAAATGCTCCCGACAGCCATGCCGAGCGAGGCGAAGAATAGCCCGAGAGCAGCCTGCGCGTCGCTCGCACCGACCGCTTTCAGTCCGGCGAGCACGATCGCGAACGATGCCGCAAATCCAACGAACGCTGCGAGGAGCCCCATGGCGACCGCGGGCGCGCGTACATCCGAGATCACGCGAAGGCCACCTTGTCAGCGGTTGTGGATGTATCGGGCCGGACCCGGCGAAGTGTGAGATTGATCCGCCCGCCATGCGCGAGCAGCCGGCTGCTGCCGGGAATTGTCCGATCGATCCCGTGATAAGCGAGCCGCGCGGCGCCACCGAGCACGAAAACGTCGCCGGATCGCAGTTTGATCCGCTCCGTCGGGTCGCGTCGTGCGAGCCCACCCACCCGAAACCACGCATCGTCACCAAGCGAGACGGAGACCACCGGCGCATCGAACGTTTCTTCGTCGCGGTCGACGTGCAGCCCCATCCGCGCGCCCTCCTCGTAAAAATTCACGAGGCACGCATCGGGCGACGGCGCGCCGCCTGTCACGTCGTGCCAGAGCGAGAGGAGTTGGTCGGGGATCGCAGGCCACGGGCGTGCGGTATCAGGATGTGTCGGCTGATATCGATATCCGCGTGTCTTGTCGGTCACCCATCCAAGGGGTCCGCAGTTCGTCATGCGGACCGAAAGCGGCTTGCCGGTGCGCGGCATCGTCGGGGTAAAGAGCGGCGCATCGGCGACGACGGCGCGGATCGCATCGCGCAGTTCGACCTGCGCATCAGCCGTCAGGTAGTCGGAAAGATGTCGGGCGCCGTCCAGCATGGCGTCGCCTTAGCCGAAGCCAGGCGACGCCGATAGCCAGCAGGCATGGGCATATCCCTAAGCCGTTAGTTGGACGTGTCGAAGAGGACGCGCTGTGCCCAGTCAGGGTAGCTGCCGACGGGGCCGTCACCGTAGAATGAGCCCGCCGAAGCTGCACCGCCAAGTGCGGAAGCGAATGCGAGGGCGAGGACAGTAGTTTTGATCGTGCGGGTCATTGTCTTTGTCTCCAGAAGCGTTGGGTTGCTGTTGGAGAGGAAAATGACCGATCGCCGTCTCAGGCGATGTGACTGGGGTCACGCTGAGGTCCTTTTGCGAAACTCATCGCACAGAGCTCGGCGCACGTTTGAGGCGCTCAGACAAAAGCAGAGAAAAATTCGATGTCGTTCAGATGGTCGCGGTGCTCGCGCTGGTCGGCTTGAAACACCGGCCGCGCTCAGAACGGGGCTTGCGCAATCGCCTGCAGCACAAGCATCGAGGCTGCGAAAAAGACGGCAAATCGCGCCGTCAGGCCGGGCAGCTGCAGCAGATCGCTCTGCTCTTCCCGCGGGGTGTCGGCGTCATCGCCTGGCATCGCGAAGATCGTCAGCCACAGCGCCGAGAGCATCACGACCAGCGCCAAGTAGGTCTTGGACGCGCATCCGAGCCGCTCGACGCCGGACATGTTGATCGCGTCCCAGGCGTGACAGACAACGTTTTCGCCGCCCATCCAAAGCTGCGGCAGCGTCAGCAGACCCGCCCCGATCACATGGAACCAGACGAGCGCCCACTGCGTGGGCGATACGGCGAGCGACGATGAGCCCGGGACGGTTTTCTCGCGACGCTTGAACATGTGAACGCAACCTCGTCTTACGCATCGGCACGCCGCATCCCGCGCGACATCCCTCGATCCGTCTGACCGTAAGCGGTCGTGGTTAATGAAGATTGAGACACAACCAAGTCGTGCATCTGCATGGTGTGCAGTGACCGCGATGCGGCGGGAAAGATGCGAGACGTCCAGCCGGGCTGCTGCGCGATCCGGGCCGGCCGGCCACAGCCTGCAAAAAGTGCCGTGCGGCGGCGTTGCAGGCCATTTTGGCCGCACCTATATACGCGTCACAATTCAGCAACGAGCTTCAGGAAGCCGCTGCCTGTCGTGCTGCGTGGTCTCACGCAGTGCTGGGAAACAACGCACATTGCGCGAACGGGTGCCGTGAATTCGGGCCCACGGCGGCTGGCCGTAAGGAGAGGCAACACGTCATGTCAAAAGTCATCGGTATCGATCTGGGAACGACCAACTCGTGCGTCGCCGTCATGGACGGAGGAGATCCGCGCGTCATCGAGAACGCAGAAGGCGCGCGCACGACGCCGTCGATTGTCGCGTTCACGGACAGCGGAGAGCGGTTGGTCGGTCTGCCCGCCGCACGCCAGGCGGTCACCAACCCGGAAAACACCTTGTTCGCGATCAAGCGGCTGATCGGCCGCCGCTACGACGACCCGACGGTTGAGAAAGACAAGAAGCTCGTCCCGTACAACATTGTGAAAAACGATAGCGGCGATGCATGGGTCGAGGCCCAGGGCGAAACCTATTCGCCGTCGCAGATCTCCGCATTCACGCTGCAGAAGATGAAAGAGACCGCCGAGAGCCACCTCGGCGAGAAGGTCACGCAGGCCGTCATCACCGTCCCGGCCTACTTCAACGACGCGCAGCGCCAGGCGACCAAAGATGCCGGCAAGATCGCTGGCCTCGACGTGCTCCGTATCATCAACGAGCCGACAGCCGCCGCCCTAGCGTACGGCCTCGACAAGAACGACGGCAAAACGATCGCGGTCTATGACCTCGGCGGTGGGACGTTCGACGTGTCGGTCCTCGAAATCGGCGACGGCGTGTTTGAAGTGAAGTCCACCAACGGGGACACCTTCCTCGGCGGTGAAGACTTCGACATGCGGATCGTCGACTACCTCGCCGACGAGTTCAAAAAAGAGAACGGCATCGACCTGCGCGGCGACAAGATGGCCCTGCAGCGCCTAAAGGATGCGGCGGAGAAGGCGAAGAAGGAGCTTTCCTCCTCGCAGCAGACCGACATCATCGAGCAGTTCATCACGATGGACCCAAACTCGCGTCTGCCGCTGCACCTTAACATGAAGTTGACGCGCGCGAAGCTCGAGAGCCTCGTCGATGATCTGGTCGACCGCACCATCGAGCCGTGCCGAGCCGCGCTGAAAGACGCTGGCATGCAGCCGGGCGAGATCGATGAGGTCGTCCTCGTCGGTGGCATGACCCGGATGCCGAAGGTCCAGGAAGTCGTGAAAAACTTCTTCGGCAAAGAGCCGCACAAGGGCGTCAACCCGGATGAGGTCGTCGCCATGGGCGCGGCGATACAGGCCGGTGTGTTGCAGGGCGACGTGAAAGACGTGCTGCTGCTCGACGTCACGCCGCTTTCGCTCGGTATCGAGACGCTCGGCGGTGTATTCACCCGCCTGATCGATCGCAACACGACGATCCCGACGAAGAAAAGCCAGACGTTCTCGACCGCCGACGACAACCAGTCTGCCGTGACCATTCGGGTCTTCCAAGGCGAACGCGAGATGGCCGCGAACAACAAGATGCTCGGTCAGTTCGACCTCGTTGGCATCCCGCCGGCACCGCGCGGCATGCCGCAGATCGAAGTGACCTTCGACATCGACGCGAACGGCATCGTCAACGTCAGCGCCAAGGACAAGGCGACCAACAAGGAGCAATCGATCCGTATCCAGGCGTCGGGCGGTCTGTCGGACGACGAAATCGATCAGATGGTCAAGGACGCGGAATCGAACGCCGCGGAAGATCAGAAGCGTCGCGAGTCCGTCGAGGCCCGCAACCAGGCCGAGGCGCTCGTCCATTCGACGGAGAAAATGCTCGACGAGCAATCGGACAAGGTATCGGACGACACCAAGAAAGAGATCGAACTCGCGATCGCCAACACCAAAGAGGCGCTCGAGGGTGAAGACTCCGATGCCGTCCAGACCCGCATGCAGGAGCTGGCACAGGCCTCGATGAAGATTGGTCAGGCCGTCTACGAAGCGGACCAGGGCGGCGACGGCGCACCCGAAGAAATGGGCGCGAGCGACCCGGCAGACGCAGATGTCGTCGATGCGGACTTCGAGGACGTAGACGACGAAGATCAGAAAAAGTCGGCGTAAAGCGGCAACGCGCAGTGCGTGACCGCCAAACGAACTGCGACGCGCCTGGGAGCCCTCGTTCGAGGGTTCACCGGGCGCGCTGCGCTCGACCGCCTATGCCCAAGCGGATGTAAACCCGATGGCCAAACGAGATTTCTACGATGTGCTCGGCGTTGACCGGTCGGCGGATGAAAAAGAACTCAAGAGCGCTTTCCGCCGGCTCGCCAAGGAGCATCACCCTGATCGCAATCCCGACAACGCCGATGCAGAAAAAAAATTTAAGGAAATCGGCGAAGCATATGAAACCCTGAAGGACCCGCAGAAGCGCGCAGCTTACGACCAGTTCGGTCACGCGGCATTTGAAGGGGGCGGCCCTGGTGGTTTCGGCGGCGGAGCGTCCGATTTCGGCGCGTCGATGTCTGACATTTTCGACGATCTGTTCGGCGAATTCATGGGTGGCCGGCGCACGAGCACCCGCTCCGGGCGCCAGCGCGGCGATGATCTGCGCTACAACATGGAAATTTCGCTGGTCGACGCCTTCAACGGCAAGTCCGCGCACATCCGTGTCCCAACCAGCGTCGTCTGCGAAACCTGCAACGGATCAGGCGCAAAGCCGGGCACGGCACCTACGACCTGTCGTCAGTGTAACGGTACAGGCAAAGTCCGGGCGAGCCAGGGCTTCTTCACGATCGAGCGGACCTGCACGGCCTGCGGCGGTCGCGGCCAGGTCATCGACGACCCTTGCATGGATTGTAACGGCGCCGGGCGCGTCACCCGCGAACGCACGCTGTCGGTCAACATCCCGGCCGGTGTCGAAGACGGCACCCGGATTCGCCTTGCCGGTGAAGGGGAAGCGGGCGTGCGCGGCGGCCCGTCCGGTGACTTGTACATTTTCCTCTCCATCGAACCGCACGAATTTTTCCAGCGCGACGGCGCTGATCTGTTCTGTCGCGTGCCGATTTCGATGGTGACAGCAACCCTCGGCGGCCAAATCGAGGTACCGACCGTGGACGGTGGACGCAGCCGCGTGAAAATCCCCGAGGGCGCCGAGACGGGCAAGCAGTTCCGCCTCAAGGGCAAGGGCATGCCGGTACTGCGCACCAAGGCTGTCGGGGACATGTACATCCAGATCGAGGTCGAGACCCCGAAGAACCTCAACAAGCGCCAGCGCGAGCTGCTGCGTGAATTCGAGGATGCATCGACCGATGCCAACCACCCTGACAGTGCCGGCTTCTTCACCCGCGTGAAGGCGTTCTTCGACGGAGATGCCTGACGAGGCGGTGGTGCGGTAATCTCTACTGACCGATTCGCGCCAGAGAGACCGTCATGACAGTCGAGCCGAAAGACTGCTTCTTCGTCGCCCTGGACGTTCCGACCGGCGCGGCGGCACGCGCGCTGATTGATCGGCTCGGTACCAGCGTCTCCCACGTCAAGATCGGCCACGAACTCATGTTCGGCGGCGATGGCGTGGCGCTCGCCCGCGAGTTGGTCGAGGCGGGAAAGCAGGTCTTCTTCGACGCCAAGCTGCTCGATATCGGCAACACCGTCGAAAAGAGCGTGCGCAACATTGCGACCCTTGGCGCTGCGTATCTCACGGTCCACGCCACCGACCGCAAAACCATGGATGCCGCCGTGCGTGGTCGTCGCGACAGCCGCTTAAAACTCCTCGGCGTCACCGTGCTGACCAACCTCGACGTCGACGATCTGCGCGACCAGAAGATCGACGCGGATCCGGCTGACCTCGTGATACATCGCGCGCAAATGGCAAAAGACTGCGGTTTCGATGGCGTCATCGCTTCGGGTCAGGAGGCCGCGGCGATACGCGAGGCTTGCGGTCCCGAACTTCTCATCGTCACCCCCGGCATCCGCCCGACGGGCAGTGATGCAGGCGATCAGTCCCGCGTCATGACACCGGCAAAAGCGATCGCCGCCGGCGCCACGCATCTCGTTGTCGGCCGTCCCATCACGCAGGCGGCAGACCCGGCGGCGGCGGCTCGTGCAATCGCCGAGGAGATTGCAACCGCGCTTGCCTAGGCAGTTCGCCGTTGAACTCCCTGCGGATATCGAGGCAGTCATGACACAGCGCGACGAACCTCACCCAAGTTTCACGCCCCGCCCGCTCGATCCCTCCACCTGGCCAAACTTCGCCGCGCTCGTGGAGGAAAACAACGGCATCTGAGGTGGCTGCTGGTGCATGTGGAATCACGACAAGGCCGCGCGCAACGATCCGCCGGAGGAAAAACGCGCCGCAAAGGAATGTCGAGTCCGCGAGGGCACTGCGCACGCAGCTCTCGTCTTCGAGGGAGGCAATTGCATCGGCTGGTGCCAGTTCGGCACACCGCACGAACTCCCGCACATTCACAACGAACGCGCCTACCTGAAGACAAACCCGGTCCTTCCTGACTGGCGCATTACGTGTTTTTTCTCCGGCAAAGGCTATCGCCGCCGCGGTGTCGCGTCTGCTGCACTCGCCGGCGCACTTGAGCAGATCAGCGCGCTTGGCGGTGGCCGCGTCGAGGGCTACCCGGAAGATATCGACGGCCGAAAAGCGTCGACGACGCTGGTTTTCAATGGGGTGCTGTCGACCTTTGAGCGCGCCGGTTTCACACGCGATCGGCGGATCGGTGACCACAGGTGGGTGGTCACCCGCAAGGTTTAAGCGCGCCGTGCGGTGTCAGCCGATCAGTCGAACAGCCCGGGCAACACTGGGTCGCCGACGCGCACGCCTTCAAGCGCCAGCAGGCGTTCTTTCGTGCTTGTGCCACCGGGCGCGGAAAATCCACCCATTTTTCCTCCGCTCGCGAGGACGCGGTGGCAGGGAACGATGACTGGCCAAGGGTTGCGCCCCATCGCGACACCGACTGCCCGCGCGGCTCCCGGCTGGCCGACCTGCTCGGCAAGCGCGCCGTAGGTGACGGTCCCGCCCCGCGGGACCTCGCGCAACGCGCGGTAGACTGCCGCGTGGAACGCCGGCACGCCATCTGCATCGAGCGGGACTGCTCCAAGGTCGACGTCTGTACCCAAGAAGTAGGCATCGAGCGCCGTGATCGCCTCGGCGACGAACGCCGGCTCGGAGGTACTGGCGCGTGCGCCGTATCGCGCGACGGATGCTTCGGTCTCCGCCTCCGTAGCCCCAGGCAAACGCATGCGCGTGATGCCCCTCTCGCTCCATGCGAGCGCGCACCGTCCGATTGCCGTCTCGAAAAGCGTGTAGCGCATCGCAGCACTCTAATCCCGCCCCTCTCGACGTGAAACCCGCGCACGGTCTCGCGGATACATTTCCAGCAAGTCCGTGCTTGAAATCGTCGATCTACCGCATACCGTGTTTATATACCAACGCGCGCTGTGCCAGCGCGCACTGCACCGACGAGCAAGGGGGTTCGCATGGACGGAATCAGCAGAAGGTTTTTCTTCCTCTGTATCGGTGCAGCAGCGGTATTCTCGTCGCCCCGCCGTGCGTCCGCATCGTTTGTTGCTGACGATACGCCCGAAAACCGCGACTTCTGCAAAGCGCTAGACGGAACAGACAAGCCGCGCGACGATGATGGTGAGTTCTGGTGTGAGGGTACCCGTCGTGACCGGCAGTGCCGCACTGATCGTGGCGCAGATTTTTACTACGACCCGATGGTGCGCCCCGACGGAACGCCCGTCCCTGCCTCCGATTTCATCGGCGACACGTCGTACGATCCGAAACGTTGTTCAGACGATCTCGGCTGCTTCCTCACGACCGCCTGCCGCGAAGAGATGCAGCTTGCCGATGACTGTTTCGAACTCCGGGCGCTGCGTCGGTTCCGTGACGGCATCATGATCCGCACAGCCGCCGGCCGCCGCGATATCCGGAGATACTACGCGGTTGCGCCGCGCATACTCGAGCGACTTGCACGCCGCGGGACGACCCGCCGCGAACTCGCCCGTGCCTACGTGCTTTTTATTCTCCCTGCTGCGTTTGCGGCCCAACTCGGTTTCGTGAGGCTTACTGAAAGGCTGTACCGCGCAATGCTCGCGAGCGTTATGCGGCGGGCACGCCCCGCGAGGGCCGAAGCCAAGGGCATGCCGCTTCATCTGTCGAGGGTGCCGCGATAACCTTCCCGGTCACCAGAACGGGAGAGCAGAATGGCAAAAGCATACTGGATCGCGTCAGTCGACGTGACGAACCCGGACGCCTACGCGAACTATGTCGCTGAAGCTCCCGCTGCGATCGCGGCCCATGGCGGGCGTTTCATGGCCCGTGGCGGTGAAGCGCATCAGCTCGAGGGCGAAGGCCGCAGCCGAAATGTGATCATCGAGTTTCCCTCCCTTGCGCAGGCGCGGGCCTGTTGGGAAAGCGACGCCTACCAGCGGGCACGCACACACCGGGAGACGGCTGGCGACGTATCAATCGTCGTGGTCGAAGGCGTGAGCGAAAGCTGATCAACGGTTCTCGGCAGTGCATCGCGACGCTAGTCGGTCGTCGCTGTGCGTGACTGCGCTCTGCGTGACTGCGCTCTGCGTGACTGGGCTTGGCGTGGTTGCACGCGGCGATGTGCTCGGGGGGAAGGGAGCGGGCTTGACGGTGTTCGGTGTTTGTTCTAAATCAGAAAAAGAACATTACATGAACATATAGTCGCCCTCGGCGCGTCGAACGGGTGCAGTATGCAGGACCGGCAGCAAGACGCCACATCGCGAGATCTGGACGCGCGTGACGAAGGTTTGTCGTCGCGCGATGTGCAGTCGCCATCTGGTGCATCGCAGAAGCGTGCACGTCAGCTCGATGAACTGCGCGCCCTCATCGCGCGGGCT
Organism: Pseudomonadota bacterium; assembly: GCA_038523655.1. GTDB lineage: Bacteria > Pseudomonadota > Alphaproteobacteria > Rhizobiales > CALHAX01 > CALHAX01. Next base: position 13,420 of record JBCBJG010000057.1, read on the forward strand.
GAGCGACGCACTGTCGCCGCGCCTGTCAGGGTCGGCGAGGATGTGCTCGCGCATTCGCCTTCTTCGTCAAGACGGCCCAGCTCTGCTTGTTCGACGACGGACGCGCCGGTCGTCGAGCCCGAAGCGGACAGCGCACATTGGTGTCTCGGCATCCCTGAAATCGATGCCGCGCTTCCGCTCCGCTCTACGGAAATCGTCCCGGGGGGTGGAGAGATATCGCAGGCGTCCCGCCCGCACACCAAGCCGCCGGGCGAGGTCAGGGCGCTGGACCCTACAGGCCTACATGAAATCTGCGGCGCCTCTTATCGCGACCGGCCGGCAGCGGTCGGCTTCGCCTGCGCACTGCTCGCGCGTCTCATGCTGAGCCAGCAGCCCCATGCATCGTCCACGTCATCGCTTTTGCAGACCCCGCTTTTGATGGCGCAGACCAGCCGCGCGCGTCACGAGTTCGGTCGGCTTTATGGTCCCGGTTTGATGCCTTTCGGTGTTTCCCGGGAGGAACTGACCGAACGCCTGATCTGCGTCGAAGCACCGGCTGGGCGTGATGTGCTGTGGACGCTCGAAGAAGCGGCGCGAACGCCTGGTCTTCTCGCCGCGCTCGGTGAGGTCGATCGGGTGGGGTTCACCGAGAGCAGACGCTTGTCTCTTGCCGCCGCCGCAGGCGGCACACCGGTGCTGCTGATGCGCAGCCACGATGACCGGACGACGGGTGCGTCAGAAACCCGTTGGCGTATCGCGGCCG